>JANLUQ010000144.1:0-7955 GCA_031363565.1 Armatimonadota bacterium
CGGCACGATCACGGTGACCGCACCCTGCGTCCATTTTTTGACCTGGGCTTCCCTGTCGCCGATGCGGACCGAGCCGGTCGAATCCCCCAGGCTGGTCCCCGCCAGGGTCACGGTCTTCCCGGCCACCAGGGCCGCCGTGACGGGGTACACGGAGGGCGGCGCGAGGGCATCGCCGATCGTGATCGGGCAGGTGCTTTTGGGCATTAGGCCCGAGAAAGGCCAGGGGATGAACTTTGCGAAACGCTGGGCGGTCATCGTGCCGGTCATGTGGTTCAGGCTCGGCGGCACGATAACCTGGCAGCGGTCTGGATTCGCCATTTTCCCCGGAACAGGCTGCGAGTTGACCGTCACCGGCGCGACCGTGCGATCGCCGACCTTGCCCGCGAAAGTGACGCGCGTGCCTAATACCCACTTGTCTCCCAAAACGAGGGGCTGGCCGGCATAGGCGAAGCCCATGGGCTTGACCGAGACGGAATGCCGGCTCTGCTCGAAGGCGACATAAGTCATGGGTGCCAGCAGGGCGAGGGCCACAACGGACATGACGAAGGCGCGGGCGCTGCTGGCGCTGTGCCGAAAGAAGTCAGTCAGCTTGGCTGGGATCGGCGGCGCGTAGACTATCGCGCGATCGCCAAGAACCTGCTGAGATTCGGTGGTCGGATTGGCGACGACCGCACCGACCCTGGTCGAGGTCTCGTCGGTGATCGGCGGCGGGACGGAAGGGGCATCCAGGCGCAGGGCGCTGAGTAGAAGCGGCTGCGGAGTCAGGTCGCCTTTGATCGTCTTCAAATGGGTCACCGCCCGCAGCGGCACACTCCGCTGTGTGCCGGGGCGCGAATCGCGCTCGTTGCTGGCAAGGATCGTCTCACCCGGCTCTGGGGGAGGCACCGCCAGTCGTTGGGAAGGACAGTCCAGCACCATGTCGCGGGGGCGCGGCAACTGCAAGTCGCAGTAAAGCCAGTCATTACCCTCATTGGTCACGACCACTTCGAATTCAGCGGAACGGCGGCGCGGCCCAACTCGCTGCTGCTCCGGCGTGACGTCCAGGCTCCAGCGATGATAAGGGCGAATCGTCGCCACACCCGGCACGATGGTGACACGGTTACGCCGACGCATCGCATCGGCGGCGCCAACGACCTGTGTCTCGATCTCGATCACGAAGGGATATCGGCCCGCGCGCGACTCGGGCTGCTGGGGCACATCGAAGCGGAGCAGCAGGTCTCGGCTGCCGCCACGTGGGACATAGACCTTGATGCTGCGGTCCTGCGCGCCCCGCTGGTCGTGCTTGCCGGACTGACCGTCTTTGGAAGCGCCGGGGGGCGGCGGCAGGGACGTGATGGTAAACCAGGTCTCCTGCCACATCGGGTGTTCACAGTGCAGGCGCACGATGAAGGCGTTCTCCTGCGGCATCGGATTGACGATCCGCAGGACGGCGCTGCCGGGGACCGGCTGGCTTTCGCTGATAACCGAGGGCCGGCTGCCGGGCCGTCCGGGAATGACCTCTACTTCGGAGTGCAACAGTTTCATTATCTTCACTGCGCCTTCAGCTTGATATGCACGATCTGGTTGCCGCCGTCTGTCGTCACCAGAGTCAATTCCTGGCCGGCGCTTGTCGCCCCACCGGTCGCCCGAAGCTTGAGGGGGGCGGCCGCCGTCGTCGGCCCGATCTGGTCGTTATCCTTGATGTCCATCACAGTGAAGAAACCCGGATCGGGACGCTGCACGACCCAATACTGAATGTTCGCGCTGCTGGATCGGGGCGTCGTGTTGAGCAGGTTCAGCGGCACGTTCCGGTCGCGGGGGACCAGCAGCAGATAAGTCGCGCTTTGCACGGGGACGTTGTCCTCGCCGATCTTTTCCACACCCTGTTTCAGCGGTTTCAGCGGCACATCCCGGCGGTGGCTGTAGTCCAGATCGCCCTGGGTGATCTGGAGTTTGTGGTCCGTTTTAAGGGGCACAAAGCGGACGGTGATCTTACGCCGTGTCACTTCATATGTCTTCTCCAGGCCATAGGCGGTGTCACTCACGGTGTCCTCCTCATGCCCGTGCCGCAGCCAATGCACTTCGGTTTCGCCGTTCTGGGTCGCGCTGACATTCACGAACGCGAAGAAGGGCGCCTCCCAGCGCAGCTTGGCGAGCTGAGTCGGCCCGCCGGCCGCCGTGCCCAGTACATAGTAAACGTTATTTGCGACATACGCGTTGGTCACGCCTAGGTAGCTGGCCTTGACGACAATGAGCAGGAACAAAGGAATCAAAAACAGCAGCGCGAAGGCGGCCGGGAACGGCAGAAGACGGCGGCGGATCGCGGTCAGCTCCACCGAGTTCTCGGTCTTCCCGCCGTTGGCGGCGTCTGTGACGGGAACAGCGGCGACGGTGACGCTGTGCGACTCCTGCACTCCGAGCCACCAGGCGCCGCGCCGCTGCAAGCGGAAGCGCAGGTTGATCGGTCGGGGCGCGCGGCCCGCGCCCGCCGAGCGGAGCGTATCAACCTCACGGTCGAACAGGTAGCGCCACTGCGGGGTCTCGTAGACGGTCTCCGATCCGCGCGTATTCTTCGCTTCCTCCCCCTGCTTGACCGGGGGAGCCTTGACGGCGATGCGGAAGGCGGTATCAGCGTTCCCCACGCTCTCCACCGACAGCGGGAAGTCGGCGAAAGTCCCGAAAGGGCCGATTTTGACTCGCATCTCCCTTGCGGTGAGCTTGACGGCAGGCGTAGCGGCGACCGCCAGCGTCAGCAGCCGCGATGTCAGCGCGTCGCCTTGAGGTCCAACGGTGACGGCGAACGGGTAGTCGCCGGGGTCGGCGTTCAGGGGCGGCTTCAGGCGCAGCGATACCTCGCCCCTGCCGTTCCGGGTCAGATTGACCTGATCCTTGACCAGCGTCACCCAATCGGGCGGAAGGGCCCCGTCCTCATCAAGAATGTATGTGCGTTCGCGCGGGCCATCGTTCGTGAACGCGAACCGCAGCAGCAATGTCTCACCGGGGCAGAGCGTCAGACTAACCCCATCCTGTGGCTCTAGCACGGACGGCTCCAGCACGGGGCCGGTTATCTCATCCCCCTCTAGTTCCTCCTCGTTTGGCGTGTCCATGTCTACGAGAAATGGCACACGTTCGACCGGCTCCGGGGGAGGCGGGGGAGGGACGGGACGGAAACGCAGCGGGGGAGACACGGGCAGAGGCGGCGAGGCGGCCACCTCCGCCCGCAGGACCTCCGGCTCCCGCGTTGTTTTTCGGGGGGCGGTGTCGGCTTCGACCGGCGTAGGCTCCCAGGCCGGTGACGATTCGGCAGGGGGCGGTGATGAAACAGGCGGGCGGACAGCAGCGCGGGTCCGCTTTGGCGGGGCGTCTTCGACGAGTTCGACTGGGGCTGCGGGCGCGGAGGCGCGCCCCGGCTGAACTCGGAGGGCAAGCGGTATCTCGCGTCCCACGGGGATGCCCCCAGACAAGATCCGCACGCGAAATTCATAGTCCCCCAGAGCCGCATTGGCCGGCGGTGACAGTCTCAGCAGCAGGATGTCGCCGCCGGAGGCCGCCGCCATCGCCTCGCAGTCGATCCCCGCCCCGCTGACCCAATCGTCGGCTAGGCCGGCGACATCCAGGCAAAAGCCGGCGACATCGGGGCTGTCGTTGAAGAAGCTGAACTCCGCTTCGACCACACTGCCCGCTGAAACAGCGAGTGTCGCGCCGGGCTTTGGGTCATGAGCGCGAGTCTTCGCCGGTTCGGATTGAGTATTAAGTGTCACGGCGTGGGTGTTCTCCATCGTATCACATCCTAGCGATGGCTGTCGCTTATGCGAGGCGCGAAAGCTCGCGCATGCGGCGGCGGCGTGCGGCAGCGGCAACGATGTTCAGGCCGAATTCTTGGGCTTGCCGGATGCGGGCACGGGCGTCCGACGCATCCGGCTTATCCACCTCGCCCTGCCAGGCAGCACCGTAGTCATAGGCGCTGAAGACGATCCCGTTGTCTAAGTCCGCCGTCAACGTCCCGCTGTTCTGTCCACCGGGGGGCGGGGAGGAAAAGACATGATGCGCCGTCAGCAGCGGATGTCCTTGTAGGACTGGCTTTAGCCTCGCCCCTAGTTGGCCCGCCAGGTCTTCAAACCCGGAGGCAAACTCTGCACTCCCCTGCCCCGCCTCGGCCAGCAGCAATCCGCCGCCGTCAAGAAAGCGGCGCAGTCCCTCTACCTCGGCATCCTTGAGCGGCTGGAAGCTCTGACGCCCAGCGACATACAGCAGAGCCGGTTCTGCGCTCAACGCCCCTGCCCCCTGTCCCAGCAAGTTGACCGAGCCGGTAAAGGTCAGGTGAAAGTGAGCGCTGTTACCCTCACGCAGCAGGTTCCACAGGCCGGCGCGGTTGGGGTTCCAAGGCGAGGCGCTGGTCTTGGGCACATAGGAAAGCTCGCCGACGCCGATGTCGGCATAGCAGTGCGGGAACGCCGTTGGGCAGTAAAGCCGGTTCAGTTCATCGTTGCCCGGCGCGGAGGGGTTGGCGGCGTCCCTGACCATCTTATCCTGCGTCGAGCAGTAAATGCGCGCCAGCTCCAAGTGGGCGGTTTTAGGCAGCTCCTTGGTGGCCGTCAGGTCGTAGCCTTCCACCTCTTTATAGTATTGCTGTCCGTCGCCGACAGTAACACCTGAGGCGCGATCATGGGCGCGCAGGAACGCTAGGGTGATGTAGATATACATTCGGCTGACCGGCTCGACCGTCAGCGTCACCGGCTCACGCACGACGATCGTCCGCCCTTCCGGGTCAATGGCGAGGCCAGGGGCGATGACGACGGTGCGCTCCTTCGCTTGAGAGGCGATCACCTCAAGTCCCACGACGACGCCGGGACGGTGAGCGGCCAGCGCATGAAGATAGCGGTGCGCGTGATGATGGCCATGCGCCACGCGCCAGATCTCCGCATCGATCGGCAGCTCATTGAATGGATTGATCCCCACGACCGGTCGAGCCATAATGTCTTCCAGCGGCATATGTCTTTTCCTTATGCTACGATGTGGTAGAACATCGTGCCTGAGCCGCCTGGGTTATTCGCCAGGCCCGCGTTCGACGATCCGAAGTTCATAGGCGGCGTGTGCAGGCTTGTTAGCCTGGATGATCTCGTGGACCCTCTGCTCGTTGACCTGGCGGGGGCCGGTCACGGCCAGTGTCAGGACGAAGGTATGCGGAGGCACATCGCCAAGTACCGTGTGACGGCCAAGCAGAGCGTCGCGGCCAAGCCGCATCCCTAGGAAGGGTTGATCGTTGATCTCCGGAGTAATGCCGGTATACAGTTCCAGATAGCGCGTGAGGCCCCAGCGTGTCCCACGCCAGCGATACAATTCGACCGCCTCCTTGATCAAGCGGCGGCGCTTGAGCTGAGGCCAGTTTTCGTCCAGGGCGAGCGAGACCCAGGTCGAGAGCCAAGGCAGGAGGTCCGCCGCGGTTTCGTCTGCGTCGAAACACAGGTCCAGACTCGCCAGCAACGCCTGTATCGGCTCCTGGACATCCTCAAAACCGCGTAAGTAGCGCTCGAGGAAGGGCGGATCTTCGTAAGGCGCGCGGTGGGAAGCCGGTGACGGCGACTCCGTATAGATCGCCGGAAGCTGGGTCAGAAGCTTCGAGGCCGGATGGCGCAGACGCAGGAGGCCAGGGTATCGGGAAACGGCCTCGCTCTCCATGTCCGTCATCACTACATCGAACGGGAAGTCGCCGGGAAAGGCGAAACCGTCCAGTTCCACCTCAAACTCCAGCATCGCCTGTCGCTGCTCGCCCGGCAGCACCAGGAGGGTAAGCACGGACTCGTCGGGGGCCAGATCATCCTGGGCCGCCAGCGCATCCCCGCCGAGATCCTTTGGCGTCCGCCGCAGCGCATAGGACCAGCGCGGCCAGCGCGAGTTCCACCCCAGCGCTTCACTTTCCACGGTCAGCCGAACGATGCGGAGGCGGTCTTCCTGCGACCACAGAGAAACCAGCAAGCCGGTCTCGGGATTCACCAGATGCCATAGCGAACGCGAACGGACCGTCTGCTCGGTGCGCTTCGGGGCGAGTATTCGTTTGATTTCATCGGGGATCATATTGATTGTGATCCCGTCTTGGTCAGACGCATGGTTCGGACCGGCCGCGGGAGGCGAGGTAGACGGGGCCGTCATCGACTCACTCATCCGTGTCCTTCCGTTTCTTCCAAACCAACTTGCCCCATCGGCACAGCCCGGATTCGATGCTCGCGCGTACACAGCAGCTCGTTGTCCGCGACTCGCACCCCTTCCGTATTGGGCACCAGGGTCTCCGACGTCAGCATGTTCTGCCCGCCGTCCGTGAGCCGCGAGACGTAGATGCGCGCGTCCAAAAGGAAGGCGACCCCGTGCGCCTGCTGCACCTGCGCGTAAATATCCGCCAGAGTCAGGGCGCGGCGGAACGGCCAGCCGTCCCCATTCGGCCCGCCCCGCAGCGGGTGCAGAAAACGCTCCATCTGCGCCCGCACGTTTCGCACGACCTGGTCCACATCGGCCTTGGGGTCCGCGACGAGCTTGATCTCCGTCGAGACATACACATAGTCCGGCTCGCCGACTTCGAGAACGCTGGTCAGCAGGCGCCGCGTATCCAGGTACTCTTCCACTTCGCGACGCACCCGATCCGAGACTCGCAGGTCGGCGGGCCGCGGCACGGCGACTGTGTCGTCCAGGGCTGGCACGAGCAGCACACGGACCAAGCCGGGGGGAATGCCGCCAGCCCGGCTATGTACGGCGCGCGGCTGGACGCAGCGCGCGCGGCTGACGCCCGAAGACGCCCGACAGGCGAAGTATTCATAATCCTCCGCTGTGACTGCGCGCGCTCGGTGACGCAGGATCGCGCGCCCGCGAATTTTGGCGCGATCCACCGACTCCTGCTCGCGTCCGCCGGAGGCACGGCGTGGATTAACCACTTCTGCAATATAGGGGATCGACGATTTCATCACCGTTGCCTGCCCGGCCGCGATGTTGCCGCGCGTGCCGCCCCCATGCCGGTACGTCGTGAAGACGATGGTCAGCCCTTTGCGCGGGATCGCCCCGTATTGACGGGGGGCGCCGTCCGGCTGAATGATCTCGGGGCCGAACAGAACCTGGCCGGTGTACGAGTCGCAGGCGAAGTGACGGTCATCGGGGCCGCTGTCGGCGAAGTCTTCGACCTCGGCCCACTCTTCCATCTCCTCGCGCGCGATCCCTTGTTCTCCTATGAGGACTGTCTCGCCGGGCCGGCGTGACAGGACCGGCGCGTGCCCCAACGCGAAAACCTGGCCCGGAGTGCCGTCGCTCTGCCCCAGATCCCGATACATCACGGTCGCGCAATTGCTGGCCGAGACCGAACCTCCGACGACGCGCGCCGTCAGGTCCAAGAATTCCGGCGATTTCTGGTAGGCATCGGGGACTTGCCCCTCCGGGCCACGCGGTGGCAGGGCGGTCGTGTAGCGGCACCGCACCCAATAAGCGCTCTTGCCGTCGATGTGGCGCTTGATCAAACCCGGTGGCAGCGGGATCTCGATAAACCCGGTCGGGCGGTCGTCTTTGATCTGGCCCGGCGGGCGGTTGAAGCCGTAAGTCGCGTCGGAGACCTCCAGGCCGTCCCAGCGGTTCTCCGCGCCGTTCCAGACCTCCCACTGCTGGGCCGGGTAGTCTTCATTCAGGCCCGTCGCCGCCGATCGGATGCAATCCACCTCGAACTGGACCAGGTTGCCGGAGACGTCCGCCTCGAACCCCAGAAAGAGGGCGTCGCCGGCGCGCGGGACGGCGCTGTAGACGGTGAACGACCGGCCACGGACGAGATCGCGGGCGCCGGCGGACGTTGCCTCCCCGGTCACGCCCAGCTCGGTAGCGGGGATCGCTTTGACATGACTCAGGCAAGGCCGCACGAAGCGCAGATCGCTGTCCGTGCAGAACTCCACCGACTCTTCTTGTTCGGTCCGCAGAGTCGCCGCGACCGTCTCACGGGCGCGCAGCGT
>JANLUQ010000145.1:0-4840 GCA_031363565.1 Armatimonadota bacterium
CCCGAAGTACTTCAACAGCGTTTTCACCCAGACCCTCCGGGCGGGCGAGGCCAGCGGCCAGTTCGGCGAGGTGGCGAGCCGGCTGGCCGACTACCAGGAAAAGGAAGTCACGCGGCGCGGCCAGGTCACCAGCGCCCTGGTCTACCCTGGCGTGCTGGCGACGACTTCATTGGGTGTTATCATCTTCCTGATCACCTTCGTCCTTCCGCGCCTCTCAGGCGTGTTCGCCGAGATGGGGGACGACTTGCCGATGACGACAAAGGCGCTGCTGGGCGCGTCGGCCTTCGTCACGCAGAACTGGATCATTTTGGTCGTCCTGATCGGAGGCGCGGCCTTCGGGCTGCGCGCCTGGCTCGCCACTGCCGCCGGGGCAGAAGCGCGTGACCGCTTCCTGCTGTCCGCCCCGGTCATCGGACCCGTCGTCCAGAAGGCGACCGTCTCGCGCTTCGCCCGTGTCCTCGGCACCCTGGTCTACGGCGGCGTCCCGATCTTGGAGGCCCTGGAGATCGCCGGACTTTCGGCCAGCAACCGCGTCTTCCTCAAAAGCGCCCGGGCCGTCGAAGGCGAGGTCCGGGCGGGCCGGGCAATTGCTGAGGCGATGCGCGATGCGGGCGGCTTCCCGCCCGTGCTGACACATATGGTCGGGGTCGGCGAGGAGATCGGCGACCTGCCCAAGATGCTCGGGCGCGTCGCCGACAGCTTGGACTTTGAGGTGGATACCGGCATCCGCCGCCTGGTCGCCCTGGTCGAGCCGGTCATCGTGCTTTCGATGGGGACAGTCGTCGGCTTCGTTGTCTTGTCGGTGCTCCTGCCCATCTATCAGGCGCAGAATTTGGTGAAATAAGTATGAATATGAGAATCCCCCACCGGTCCTGCCGTGCGTCTTCTTCCCGGCGCGCCTTCACACTGATCGAGATGCTGGTCGTCATCCTGATCCTGGCGATCCTGGCGGCCCTGATCATCCCGCGCCTGATCGGCCGCACCAGTGATGCCAAGATCGCCAAGTCCAAGAGCGACATCGCGACAGTCAGCAGCCTCTTGCAGCAGTACCGGTTGGACAACGACCGCTACCCGACCACCGAGGAGGGCCTGAACGCCCTGCGCGTCCGTCCAAGCAGCGCGCGGAACTGGAAGGGGCCGTACACGACCAAGGATATCCCGATGGACGCCTGGGGCAGCCCCTACATCTACCAGTCGCCCGGGCCGGACGGGCAGGATTTCCTGGTTACTTCCTATGGGGCGGATGGGGCGCCGGGCGGGGAAGGCGACGCTGCCGACATCACCAGTGACCAATAAACTATCCATTGACACTCCGGGCTACACGCTGATCGAGCTGCTCGTCGTCCTGTTTGTCCTCCTGCTAATGACGACCGCCATCGTGCCGCGCGTCATTGCCATCCAAAAGTCGCGCCGCCTCAAGGACATGGAGGCTCGGGTCATCCGGCTCCCCACCGAGGCCCGGAACGAGGCGGTGCGGACCGGCAAGCCGATCCGTCTGCGCGTGGATGGGGCTGCTCTGGTCATGGAACAAGCGCCGCTGAACGGGACATCCGAGGAGGTCAAGCGGGTCGCGCTCGGGGCGGGACTCCAGGTGGATACCGTGGAGCAAGACAATCGGCCCGCGAATGTCGGGTCCTGGCAATGGGTGGTCTATCCCGACGGGACTGCTGAGGCGGGTGGCATCCAGTTTACAGAAGGCGCGGCCCGAAAATCATTGTCGTTGTTCTCCGACGGCGGCTCGTTGTGGGTGCAAGGAGACCTGCCGGACGGGACGCCGGAGCGGTGGCCGGCAGGGCGGCTCCAGCAGCGCACCTCGGGCGGCTAGGTCAGAGAGCCGTGCGGATGAGTGGAGGGCGAGGGGGAGGAGAGAAAGGGCGAACCTTGTGTCCGCCCTCCATTTTGGAATCGCAGAAGGCTCAGGAAGGTCAAACTCCGTTGAAACGCGGCTTCACGCTGATCGAGGTGCTGGTGACGGTTGTGCTCGTCTCGGTCGCGGTCGTCGGCGTGCTGGGCGGCATCCGCTCCATTCAGGCCGCCGGGGCGCGGGCGCGGGGCGCCGACCTCATGCAGCGGCTCGTGGCCGAGAAGGTGGGGGATATCCGGCTGCTCTCGGACCCGAGCACCGGCGGGAACGCGGGTGACTTCTCCGACCGAGGGCACGCTGAGATCACATGGATCGCCTCCGTCGAGACGACCGCTACGACCAATGTGGACAAGGTGACGGTCACGGCGATGCGCGGCGGCCAGTCGCAGGCATTAACTACGCTGGTGTTCGTCCGCCCATCCGGGGGATCGTCGGGGGGGCTGTTTGGGGGAACGTCGGTTGGAGGGCAGGCCCCATGACGGCCCTCAAAAAACGCCGACGCGGCGTGACTCTGATCGAGCTGCTCATCGTCCTGGTAATCACAGCGATCCTGGCCTCGGCCATCGGCTATGCTTTCACGGCGGAGCTGACCATGCAGCGGGTCGAGGAGAGCCGCCGTGCGGATCTGGACCGGAGCGATGCGACGGAGCGGCGGATCGCGCGGCTGCTGCAAGGGGCGAAGCTGAGCGGCGTGGTGATTCCCGGTGCGGTCCCCATCCCGCCCGCCGCCGGTGGCCCCTCAGCCGCCATAAGCCCTTCTGCATCTGCCGGTCAGACCACTTATTTCGAGGGGGTGACGGAGGGTGGCGCGAACGACCTGGGCAGCGATCGCCTGGTTTTTACTACGACGGCCCCGGCCCTGCCGCTGGCGTCACTGGATGGGACGGACGACTTCGAGACGCAGCAGGGGGCGCGGGGACCTGTCGGCGGTCTGGCCGAAGTCTCCTTGAGCGTGACGGCAGTGGGCGATCCGGGCGGGCGCGTGGGCCTGTTCGAGCGCATCCAGCGGCCCAGCGACGCGGACCCGACGCAGGGTGGGTTCGAGTCGCTGGTGGACTCGCGGATCGCGCGCATCGGGTTCCAGTTCTGGAATGGGACACAGTGGGTCAACACCTGGGATGCCACCAGCCCCTCCCGTCTGCCCCAGGCCGTCCGGGTCAGCTATACGCTGCGCGGCAGGCCAGACAGCGACGTCCGCGTCTTCGATGTCCCGATCCCCGCCAGCGATGTGGACGCGCAGACGCCGCAGAATGCAGGCGTCAGCCAGTGAAAGCCTCGGCAGGAGCCACTAGAACATCAATGAACAAATCCCGGCGCGGATACATCTTGGTGCAGGCCCTCGTCGTCATCGCCGGGCTGCTGGCACTTATGGCGATGCTGGCCGCCGACCAGCGGGCCTCGGTCCAGTCGGTCCAGGACCGCCTGCGCCTGCGCCGGGCTGAGGCGGCGGATGATGCGGCCATCGCGCGCGCCCTGGCCGCCGTGCAGGACGCCGATACCAGTGTCGTGACTTTGAACGACGCCTGGGCGCAGCTTGGCGACAATGGGGGCGAGGAGTTCGATCTGGGTGATGCCACGTTTCGGATGCAGATCGTTGACGCCGGCGCACTCGTGAATGTCAACCATGCGGCTTTGGAGCAGATGGAACGCCTCCCGCTCACCCAGGAACAGGTCCATTGCCTGCTCGACTGGCGCGAGTCGAAGACGCAGCCTCGGCCGGACGGCGCGAAGGATGGGTATTACAGCTCCCTGCCCACTCCCTACAATGCCAAACTCGGCCCGCTCGCCACTTTGGACGAGCTGCTGCTGGTGAAGGGCTGGACCGGCCAAACTCTGTATCAGGCGCCCCCCTCAGCGGCTTCGGGTGACCTGCTGACGGACCTCGATGGGGTCGCCCTGCCGCTGGCTTCGCTGCTCACCGTAGACGGCGGTGCACCGAACACGCGCGCGGACGGCGCCCCGCGCATCAATCTGGGGCAGCCCGGTGCGGACCCCGAGACGCTGACGCGGGCGGGCGTCAACCCCCAACTCGCCATGCAGGTCGCCCAAGGCGCCCCCTACACGTCTTTCAGCGCCCTGCTGGCACTGCCGGGGATAGAGACGCAGGCGGCGGGGGCACTGCTGGATACAGTCACGTTCACGAGCGAGAAAAGGGTCGAAGGGAAGATCAATTTGAACACAGCACCCCAGGCCGTTCTACGAACTTTCCCTGCCGTGACGCCCGATGCAGCCTCGGCCATCGTGTCCCGGCAGTCCTCGGGCTTCCGAAGATTGAGCGAGCTGGCCGATGTGCGGGGCGTGGACTTGCCCCGCCTGACGAAGCTCGCTGACGGCTTCACCGTCGGCGGCGACACCTGGATCGTCCGCGCTTATGGCCGGAGCGGCGGAGTGGGAGTCGCCGTCGAGGCGGTCGTCGGACTGCGCGAGGGCCGCGCCCAGATCGTGACCTGGACACGGCTCAACACGACAGGCATTCCCCTCTGGTGGGGCTGGCCCGTACAGACGACTTCGACGGCGCAGGCAGGGGACACGAAGTGAGAGTGAACCGAATAACCCAATCACCAGTTCACGTCGAATGGACGCCCGGCGGCGTGCGCGCGGTCAACATCGCGACGCGGGAGACCGCCGAGGGCGCTCGGCTCTCTGACCTGGGGCCGATCCTGAGCGGGCATGGGCATCCCTTGATTGGGGTGGGGCGGCGCGATGTGTTCCTGAAGTCGGTACGCCTGCCCAAAGCGGACCCGGACGACCTACGGCGCATCCTGGGTGTCCAGCTTGCCCAGCTTTTCCCGCTCCCACCGGACCAGCTCTCGTTTGACTTCTTCCAGACCGCCAACCAGACTGCTGAGGGCTGCCTGACTGTGGTCGCCGCCATGCGCGGCGAGGATCTGAAGCGGCTCCAGGCCGAGCTGAAAGCGGTGGGTTTGACGCCCGCCCGCATCCTCCCGGTCGCCCTGGCCGCCCCGGCCGTGGCCG
>JANLUQ010000181.1:0-6482 GCA_031363565.1 Armatimonadota bacterium
ATTTGCCGCTATTATATGTGGCGGCTTTACAAGCCGCCTGCGGTCAGTTGCAGAGACTTCAGCCAAACGACCTTCTGGCCTGAACCTCTGCGCAACATCAGTCAGTAATTTACTTGTCCTGGCTCCCAAACGCCTTCAGCATATACCCAACGATAGTCCCGGCGGGCGCTCGGCGCGGCTGGTCATCCGCGTGGTCGTTGGTATAGCGGATCAGCCTCGCCGGGTCGAGGGCGAAAGCGCGGGGGCAGGAGTTCAGTTTGTAAACGCCTTCGGTCAGCTTGGAGTCGGGGTCCGGCAGCAGGGTGGTTTGCATGGGGTTCAGGCCGTTCCGAGCAGCGAATGCCTTGGCATCGGCCCCTGTCCCGGCGAATACGATGAGGGTGCGGACAGTCCCCTTACGCTGCGCCTGACCCCAGGCGCGCGCGACATCGGCGCACCAGGGACAGCCACAGAAGAAGAACAGGGCCGCCGGGTGGCCCCGCATGGCGGCCAGCGAGAAGGACTTGCCCTGTGCATCGGAGAGTGCGAACGTCGGGGCGGGCTGTCCGGCTTGGGGCGCGGCAGAAGCAGCGGATGTCACAGCCGGGGGAGGCGCGGCGGGGGCTGGGATGGGAGGCGCGGCGGGGTCGGGATCGTCCTGCATGGTTCCGGTGACCTCCAGCAGCACGCTGGCGTCCGATGCTCCATGCGTGAAGACCCAGACCGACTTCTCCATCGGGCCGGGCGCGAGCCGGTGCGGGGCGATGCTGACCCGGACGGGGATGATGCCGCCCGGCCCGACCGTCAGCGGCAGGTTCTGGTCCCCGGCGAGGAAGGCCGTGGTGCAGCCGCACGACGACTGGAGGCGATCCACGGTGACAGGAGCCGTGCCGGTATTCCGCAGGGTGAAGGTGTGTTCCAGCGGCGACTCGTCCGACATCCGGCGCGTACCGAAGTCATAGCGGGCCGTCGTGGCGTCGGCCTGCATCGTCCCTTGCCCTGTCACGATGGAGAGGGCGGGAGGCGGGGAGGCGAGGGCGAGCCGTGCCGACGTCGTCATCAGGAGGCCGAGCGAGAGGCCGAGCAGCGAGCCGTGAAGGAAGCGAAGTCTCATGCCCCTATTATACACCATGAGCGGCGCTGCGGGCTGTGTTGGCAAGTTGCGGGCAGTGTTGACAAAAGGGCGCGGTGGGGGCTATAATGACTGTATTCCGGGGTCGTTCAGCGGCAGGACAGCAGTTTTTGGAGCTGCTTACCGGGGTTCGAATCCCTGCCCCGGAACCACCTCTTGCCTTTCGCCAACACATCAAGGGACAAGCGAAGGGGTATAGCCCTACAACCATCCTCTAAACCATCCTCCGCCCGAGTTGCCGTAGCCCCACGCTCACCTACTGTCGTAAGAACACGAAGCGGCGAAAAACCCAGTGGTCGGCAGGAGCGCGTTTTTGTGTAGGGGGGTATAATGCACCCATGGAACCAGAGTATTTCCGTGCGGATGACGTGATTTCCCTGACTCCCGGCGAGTGGCAGGAATTGGTAGCCTCCATCCAGAACTTGATGCAGGCCAATAACACGCTTCTGCAAACGGTCTCTGAACTGATGGCCCAGCGGAACGAAGCCTTCTCGCATCAGGCGCCCTCCTCCCCGACCGATCTCACCAGGCCCAATTCCTCCAGGCCCAACTCCTACAGATCCGATCCCTACGACCTCCATACCCTCAACCACCTTCTCAGCGATAAGCCGTAAGTCGCCTGCCTAACCGCTTTCACTTCCATCTTCACCCCATTCGCCGGAGCAGTCCTCGTGAACGAAACCCAGAAATAGCCCGACGGCCCTCTTGTCCGCGCGGGGCGAGCGGCTGGGCCGCCTGCCGCCCGAGGAGGCAGCGACGGTGGTCCGGGCCTCCCTCTACATCCGCGTCCGACAGATTGCATCCCTCGCCCTGGAAGCGGCGGGTCTACCTCAACCGCTACGGCAACATCGGCCTGGCAACTTCAGGGTTGGGGGACACTTTAGCGGGGATCATCGCCGGTTTGGCGGCGCGCGGCGCGGACCCGGTGCAGGCGACGGTCTGGGGACGGTCAGGGGACGCGCGTCGGCCCGCTGGACTTCCTTACCCGCGAGATGCTGGCCGAGATCCCCGCGCTGATATGCGGGCTGGACAAAAAGGCATAGGGGCAAGATTCATCGCGCCTCTACGGATTGTCTGCCCCTTCGATAATCGCCTTCAGGTTCCGGTTGCGCGTGACCAAAAAGCGCAGCATGTAGCGCTTCAGGAACAATGCATCGGCCAGGACGCCCAGCGGGCCAAGGGGGGACTTCCATGTCAGGTTGTCTCGCATCAAAGTCACGCCGCCGACAGGTGTGAACGTATGGACATGGCGCAGGCTCTGGAACGCGCCCGACAAGGCTTCATCGGCAAACAAGACAGGCCGGTCGAACTCGGTGATGCGGGACGAAAGCCGCTGCCGAACGCCTAGATGGGTCGCCTCGAAGGTCAGCACATCTCCCAGCTCTGCTAGCCCGCCCGTCTTCGCCCCCACCAGCCGTTCGCGTGTGTGCGGCAGCGTCCGCGTGTGAACGTCCAGGTCACGGCATAGGTCGAAGCAGCGCTCGATGGGGGCGTGGATCTCAGTGACCAGCGTCAGAGTAGGCATCAGGGGGCACTCGCTGCCGTCTCGCCCGTCGCGGCATCAACCGTCCAGGGACGGTCCGGCATGAGGGACATGGTGCCATTGCCGATGGTCAGTGGCAGCCAGACATAGCGGGAATCGGAGAGGTTCTTGGGCTTCCAGCGGTCGCCGAGGTAGAGGTAGCGCGTCGCCTTGCTGCCGAAGACCGGCAAGATGAAAGCCGTCTGCGAGTCGTAGGTCTTCGTCTCCGGCGGCGCGATGTCCTTGAAATCCGACCACGGCCCGGCCATCGTTGGGGCGGTCGCGTACTGGTTGGAGTTCGTATCCCAACCGCTCAGGTGCGACCCGAGCAAATAGTACATCCCGGCGATCTTGACCACGGCGGGCGCCTCATAGTGCTTGGGAATGAGGGCAATTTCTTTTTCGACGCCCCACCCTTCCGGCGAGAGCTGCATGAGGGAGACGCCGCGCTGGCGGTCTTCGAAGACCAGATAGTTCGTTCCGTCCGTGTCCTGGAACAGAGTCATATCCCGGCTCTGATGCCCCAGGGGCCGGAAGCTGCCGAGGTAGGTGTAGGGGCCGGTAACGGCCCGGCTCGTCGCCACGCCTACCTTGGCCGCGCCATAGTTCGGCGAGTCAATGTGCAGATACATGAGATAGGTGTGCGTCAGGCGGTTGTAGATCACTTTGGGCCGCTCCACTACACGGTTCGGCCCCAGGTCGCCGTCGGCCTGAAGGGAGAGCACGTTGCCCTGGAACGCCCAATGCGCCAGGTCCGTGGAAGCATAGCATTTGATGTTCTGGAACGAATACCCCTGCGTCTTATCTTCGCCGAACCAGTAGAAGGTCGGCCCAACCTGGATCAGCCCCGCCCCATGGGCCTGGAGAACGGCACCCCCCGTGTCATGCCAGACCGCGCCTGGCGTGATCGTCTGCGGCGCAGCCTGCACAGCGGCGGCGAGGCAGAAGCAAAGGGCGAGGACGACTGCCCGGCCGCAGCCACAGATGAGAAGCGCGAGGCGCCGAGGACGAGACATGGGCATGAACCTATTATAGACGCAATGGGCGGCCCTGTCAATCGCGCAGCCTTTGTCGGATAGAGGTTTCTGTTGGCGTGCCCAGGGGAATGCTGAGAGCGTCGCTCTGCACTCTTGCAACGCCGGCAGGCAGCCTCTTGAGAACTTGACAAGAGTATCGCCGGCAATCACATCGTGGGGCGGGAAACGAGGAGCAACGTGGCTGATTTGATCACCGGAATGTTTCGGGACCGTGTCACGGCGGAGCGCGCCGTGGCCGATTTGCAGCAACTGGGATATACCCAGAGCGACATCAGCGTCATGATGAACGATCAGACGCGGGCGCGAGAGTTTGCGACCGATACCGGCACTAAGGCGGCGGAGGGTGCCGGGGTCGGTGCGGGCATCGGCGGCACATTGGGCGCGATCATCGCCGCCGTGACGGCGACCGGCAGTGTGGTGGCGGTGGCGGCGACGGGCGGCCTGGCAGCGCCCCTGGTGGCCGGCCCGCTGGCGGCGGCCCTGGCCGGGGCGGGTGTGGGCGGACTGGGCGGCGGATTGATTGGCGGCTTGATCGGCGCGGGCATCCCACAGGACCGAGCAGCGCGGTATGAGACCGACCTGGATGCAGGCGGCATCCTGGTGGGCGTCCACGCAAGCGGCGTCAATGCCCCCGAGGTGCGGCGTGTGCTGATGTCTGAGGGCGCGGTGGACGTGCAGGAGCAGGCGGTCGCGAACGGAGCGGTATAGGGAGGCCCCCCAGCCCCCAATCCTGGGGGAGCAGGAGGTACAGCAGGCGGCTACTCTTCGGGGTGGTCGCCTGTTCTTGTTCAGGGGGCGGGGTACAATAGGCGCATGGAAGAGAATGATAACGAAGCAGAGGTGCCGGTCTGGAACCTGGACGTAGGGCAGTGGGAAACATTGGTGCGGCGGGCGCGGGCGACGGGGGACGCTTTGGAAGACGGGGCGCATGTACGGGTGGACACCGAGACGGGCGTGGCCGAATTGGTCTTCTATGCGACTGCCCTGAACAAGCCGGGCGGCTGGGCATACCCGTTTCTGGAGACGATCTCCGGCAGTCGCCGGTTGGGAGCCTCGGTCGGGCGGGCGTGGCACGAGGCGGAGACGGGGTTCGTCCAATTCGAGGTGGCCGTGGTGGCGGCGGCACAGGAGCTGGCGGCGGATTATGAGAGCGGGGCATCTGACCTGGACTGGGTGACGTATGAGCAGGCGGTGGCGCGGGCGGTACGCGGCACGGCGGCGGATGCGGGGTGGCTGTACCAGGAGTTCGGGCGACTGGCGACTCTGGGAGGATGAAGAGGCTGGCGAGGCGAACGACGAAACTCGCGAACCGTTGGGCGCGGCGGGGTATGTGTGAAAGGACAGGAGGAACGATAGCTTGGCATCAGCCTCTCATAAAAATAAAATGCCGAGTCTGTTGAGAACCATCGTTTTCTTATGATACACTATTCTTGTCCCTGATATTCTTTCTTCGCAGGCTCAGAAGTCATGGAGTATCGGTGTTCAGCCGATCTACTGCATGGTCTTCCTTGAAGCGCCTGTGGAACATCCACTGGAGGCGGTCCCCCATGGTCAAAATGAAACTCGTCATCGGATGCATGTCGATCTGTGCAGTTGTTTGTCTGCTGATTGGCTGTACCTTGACTACTCGTCATAACAAGACCATGCCTCAACAGCAGATGCAGGGCACTCTCTATGCCTCCTTTGACATTTCTCCTGATGGGAGGCGGATTGTGTTCTCTGGTGCAAGCAGTAAAGGTAGAGGTCTTTATCTACTGGAAGTGCAAACGTGCGAGGTAACTAGACTCACCGACCCATCTGGTTACGAAAACTACCCAACCTTCTCACCCGATGGCAAGACTATTGTCTATCAATCTGCACTGGGCTTAGATAAGCCTCGTTATCTCTTCCTTCGCTCTCTGGACGGGAAGCGTGTTCAGCAAATAACGCACACTACCAATACTCAGGATAGTTACCCGTTCTTCTTTCGCGACGGCAAAAGGGTTGCGTTTGCGCGGGCGCAGACCTTCTACCCGAAAGCCCGTGGAGAAAACACCTGGGACAACTATGACGTCTACATGATTAACATTGACGGGAAGAACCTACGACGTCTTACATACGGTAATTATCATGGCGTTATTCGGCCAAAGCCTTACCCGGATGGAAAGCATATACTATTTGAGCAGACAGTAGTGACAGCCTCCAGTTCAGGAATGCATCTTGCCAAAGTAAATACTAGCGGGAGTGGAACAGTTCAAGCAGTTCTTAGATTTGGGACTTTCGCTGATTTCAGTCCTTACTTCTTCCAAAATCAGAACCAGATTGCATTCTGTTCTAATTCGGAAGGTACTGTCGGCCTGTACAAAGCCGTGTTGAATGGCAACAGCCCCGTGCTCCTCGTGCCGGATCAGTCAGGAGCAGGAGCTTCCAATCCTGTGGTATCCCCAGACGGCAAAAGTATTTATTATTTGACGGTTTATAATGGTGGATTGTGGAGGGTAGGAGCAGATGGAAGCAATTCCAAGCAGATCGCAGACAGCGGCCTGTTCAGTGACCCAATGCACTGGAAGCCCGCTTCAACGCAATGACTTAGCCCCCGGCAACAACGCCGCCACGGCTATCACAACGACGCTGAACTATACGGCGGACGGCACCTACAGCCAGCCCGCCCGCCGCCCTCGGCCAGCCGGTCGCCGCCACGGACAACCTGGGCAAGATCATCCACCTGCGCTGCGACGCCCAGGGAAACACCACGGCGGTCAAGGACGCGCTGGGCAATGAGACCGACGTGACCTACGACATCCGTAATGCCCCCTTACAGACGGTCCTACCC
>JANLUQ010000253.1:0-12816 GCA_031363565.1 Armatimonadota bacterium
GAGCAAGCATGGCCGATAATATATCACAGCCGGGCCGCGCCGATGCGGCCCTTTACACCCGCTTCCCCGCCCTGCGCTTCCGCAACCACCGGCTGCTCTGGCTGGGGCAGGGGGCCTCGGGGATCAGCTTGACAGCTATGGATTTGGCAGCGCTGTCGAAAGAATGGGGGCCACCCTGTCCGCGTGCCCCGGCTGCGGGACTACCAGGCACTGGAGGCCGACGACAAAAAAGCGGGGCAGGCCCTGTAAGGCCTGCCCCGCTTCTTTACGAACTAGATCACGAACTAGTACCGGCTGCTGCCGCCGCCGCCACCGTAGCCGCCGCCGCCACCGCTGCTGCGGCCACCACCGCCGCCGCCGCCATAGCCGCCGCCACCGCCGCTGCCGCCACGGCTGCCGCCGCCGCCGCCGCCTTCACGCGGGCGGGACTCGTTGACGACGAGTGCGCGCCCGTCCACGTTGCGGCCGTTGATGGCCGCGATGGCCTGCTGGGCCTCATCTTCGCTCGCCATCTCGACGAAGCCGAAGCCGCGAGCCTGGCCCGTGTAGCGGTCGGTAACGACCTGAGCGCTGGAAACGTTGCCTGCTTCGGAGAACAGGTCATGGAGCTGCTGATCGGTCATCTGATAGCTCAGGTTGCCGACGTAAAGTTTGGTTGCCATCAGTGAATGGCTCCTTTCAAGTGCGAGATCCCCCGCGCGGTGCATGAGGCCATCACTGATGAAATCGAGGAACACGTCGGAATGGAGCCGAAGGAGCCGGGGAAATCGCAGAGGAAGGCATCAGACTGATGCGTCAAAGGAAGGTTGCCGGGGGATAGCCCGGTTTCAGAGCTATTGTACCACGAAAACGGACTATCCTATCATGGTCTTGTGGCCGTCGCAAAATAAATTATCACTTACTTGACGACGAGTATAGACGGTCCGGACCATGTGATTATTGTCCGCGCGAGATGTACCCGACTTCGTCAGAGCGGTAATGAGACGCGGCTACTGCCGCCGGCGCAGGTAAGATGCGGAGATTCGCATCTCCTCGCGGTACTTGACGACGGTGCGGCGGGCGACGGTGAAACCGCGCTCCTGCAAGGCGTCCACGATGGCCTGGTCGCTCAGAGGCAGGCCCGGCGTCTCCTCGGAGACGAGCGTGGCGATGATACCCTTGAGTGTAACGGCGTTCTCGAAAAAGATGTCGAAGGAGACGACGTCCTGCGAGGGGAGCTGGACATACTTGTAAAGCAGGGCGCGGCTGACGGTGGACTCGTGCATGGCGACCATTTTCGCCAAGCGGGTGCGGGTCAGAGGGCGCAGAAAAGCGCGCTGGCCAGTCTCCAGAAATCCTTGCTGGCACTCGATCACGGCCATCGTGATCTTCTGGATCGTGCGCCGACGCTGCTGCAAGTTCTTCAGGAACATGTTGGCGCGCTCGACATAGGCAATGACGTGCTTCTGGTGGTCGGCAGAGAGCCGCACCGCCCCATCCCGCGCCGGCTCGCCGCCATGCCGGCTGGCCCGGATCGCATCGTAAAGGCCCCGGTAATAGGGGTTGACTTGCAGCGTCGTGTTATCGAAGCCCAGCACCTCGACCGTGAAACCGATGCCGCTGCGCTTGATGATGATATCGGGGCGGATGCCCCGGCTCTGGCCGTTCTGATGATGGTCCCAGGGCATTCGGAACCCGGCCGCCGGATTCGGCTTGAGCTTCTTGACGATGAAGTCGGCGGCGGCTTCGATCCGTTTGAGGGCCATATTCAGCCGGCGGGCGAGCTGCCCGAACCGGCGCTGGACGAAGGCTTCCCAGTGGTGCGTGAGGAGGAGAAGGGCGACCGGGTCGAATGATTGCTCATCGCCCTCGTCGCGCAGGTGGCGCATTTGGAGCAGGAGGCACTCGCGCAGGTCGCGCGCCCCGACGCCGGGCGGGTCACACGCCTGAAGCCGCTCGATGCCCTGCGTAATCAGTCGGCATGGCACGCGCAGCACAGCGCAGGCCTCATCCACATCAACCTGGAGCCAGCCGCGCTCGTTGAGGCTGTCCACGAGGTATTCGGCGACCTGACTCTCGGCGGGCGTCTTCGAGGTGGCGCGCAGGTGCATCAAGAGCTGCTCGGCCAGGGAAGTCTGCGTGCGGGCCAGCATCAGCGGATCGAACTCGCCTTCACCCTCATCGCCGCCCGGCCCGAACTCGTTCTCGGCCCGCGCCGCGCGTCGCTCGTCCTCGGCAGTCTCCTCGCCGCGCGCGGCCAGGATGGCCAGGCTCTCAGCCATGGATGGGCTGGCGTCATCATCACGGACATGCTCGGAAAGACTTGATTCGGCGAGTGGATGCGCCTCCCGGCTAAACGGGCAGTGCGCGCAGGACCCGATCCGGCTGCCCGGACACAGGCGGCAGCCGCCCTCGGACGGGTCTGGGCCGTCGCTCAGGAGCTCCAGGGCCGGGTTCTCCTGCTGCTCCTGCTCGATCGCCTGCTGCAGCTCCATGGTGGAGCACTGGAGCAGGTTGTTGGCCTGGATCAAGTGCGGGGCGAGCTTCTGCACCTGAGCCTGACGCTGTATGTTCTCCTGGCGTAACTGCACGGTCCGGGTTGCCTCTCACGGTCTCACAGATCACGGCCTCACAGATCGCCGCTCTTCAATCCCATTGTCGGCAGAACGGTGAGGCGCGTGTAGGGGCGCAATATGGGCGCCCTTTTCTGATTTAATCTGCTTCTTTCTACCCGGATCTGGGTTGGTTGTCTGTGACCGGCGGCACATTCGACCTGTCGCTAAAGCTCCGTCATGGCTCGGTCAAAACTCCGTCATGGCTCGGTCAAAGCTTTGTCTTGAAGTACGCGATCGTATCTTTCAGGCCCTCTTCTAAAGGGATGCGCGGCTCCCAGCCGAGCAGGGTGCGGGCTTTGGTGATATCGGGGCGGCGCTGCTTCGGGTCATCCGCCGTCGGCAATGGGACATAAGTGATCGGGCTGTCGCTGCCCGTCGCCTTCAGGATCTCCTGCGCGAACTGAAGCATCGTGCGCTCGATCGGGTTCCCGACGTTGATCGGCCCGGATTGTTCGGACACGGAAAGCTTGTAGATGCCGTCAATCAGGTCCGAGACATAGCAGAACGAGCGCGTCTGGTTGCCATCGCCGAAGATCGTCAGAGGCTCCCCCCGCAGCGCTTGGCTGATAAATGCCGGCACGACGCGGCCGTCGTTTATTCTCATTTTTGGACCGTAGGTATTGAAAATTCGGACGATCTTGGCGTCCATTCCAAACTTGCGGCGGTAGGCGAATGTCGCCGCCTCGGCATAGCGCTTGGCCTCGTCATAGACGGCGCGGGTGCCGTGCGGGTTGACGTTGCCGAAGTACTCCTCCGGCTGGGGGTGGACGGCAGGGTCGCCGTAGACCTCCGAGGTGGAAGCCATCAGGAACCGCGCCCCCTTGTCCCGCGCCATATCCAGGGTGTGGTGCGTGCCGACCGACCCGACCAGCAGGGTCTCGAGCGGCAGCTCCAGATAGTCCACCGGGCTGGCCGGGGACGCGAAATGATAGACCATGTCCACCGGCCCGGCCACCGTATAGGGCTGGATGATGTCTTGCCGGACGTACTCGAACCGTGGGTTGTCCCGCAGGTGTGCGATGTTGTCCTCGCTCCCTGTGACAAGATTGTCCACGGCCACAACATCGTAGCCTTCCGCTAGGAGGCGGTCGGAGAGATGCGATCCCAAAAAGCCGGCCCCGCCGGTAACTACTGCACGCGCCATTCGGCCTCCCAATTCTTGAGGGAAGATTCCCCATGCTATTATAAAGGCGATATGGGCCAATGTCAAGGTAGAAAAGATTAAATCTGAAACATGCAGCCCGCTTCCACTGTCTAGAACGAGGAGGAGCCGCCCCGACTGCTTGCCAAAGACGGCAGAATCATGTTAAACTTCAAGGGCTGGTTTCGACGTATGGTAACATAATATGACGCTTTTTACCGCTTCTCATGGCCGCCGCGCCGCGCTTGTGCTGCTGGCCTGTTCCTCGCTCTGCCTGCCAATCGCGGCCGCGCCCGGCGCGAAAAAGAGTATGGGCAAGAAACCGTCTGCGCCGCCCAATTTGAGTGCCATCATCCAAAGCCCGACCATCCAGATCGGCGACCCGAAGCTGCCTGGTAAGCTGCTGGTCTCCGGTAAGGCGAGCGGGTTCAGCGGCGCCTCGGCGGACAAAGGTGCCCTCGGCAGCTTTACTCAGGTTTCCGTGCTGCTCTACCAGCAGGGCAGGCAGGCGGCCACATTCGACGCGCCGGTCGCGCACATCAACGAGAATACCGCCACGAAGAACGTTGTCGCCGTTGGCACGGGCGGGGTTGTTATCGTTTCGCTGACGGAGCCGGGGACGCGGCTGACCGCGGACGTCGTCACCTGGTATGCCGGCCTCAACCGGATTGTGGCACGGGGCCATGTCGTCTACCACAACGGTATGGGCTGGGTCATCCGGTCGCCGGCGATGACCGCCGATACCCGACTCCACTCGGTGGTCACCGAAAAGGGCAGCGCGTCCGGCAAGTTTTAGGGCCTCGCTCAAACCAGCGGGGCCGGTGAGGGCCTTTTGATTAAAAATTGTGTTTCCGTTGTGGTCGTCCTGATGGGCGCCTTGCTGGGCCTCACTCCGCTCACGCTGTTCGCGCAGAAGGCGGGTATTCAGAAGGCGGGTATTCAGAAGGCGGGTATCCAGAAGACAAACAAGACGACCACCCTCAAGATCGGGGCGGTGAACATCAGCTTTGGCGGATCTTTCCTGAGAGTCAACCGGCTGCATTTCTTGGCGGGCGTCCAGATGACCTCCGCGCAGTACGACCTGACGGCGGAAGACGTTCAGGCCACGCTATCGTCGCCCAAGAGTGGCCACACCGGGCTGGCGGGAGCGACGGCGGAGGGCAGTGCGGCCAAAAAAACGCAGGTGATCGCCAACGTCAAGCAGCCCTTGCAAGGGGAAGCCTTCGAGATCTTTGCCGACCATGCCGTCTACGTCCCGGATTACACGCGCCCCGGCGGCGGCAGGATAGATTTCACGGGCCATGTCATGGTCGTCTCTAGATCGGGGTTCCTGGTAGGGCCTGCGCCCGCAGACTTCGGGAATGGCCCGGTCACGGTCCTGCTGGGGCAGGGGGAGGACTATCCGCAGCTCCAGACCGGGCCGGGCCACATCGTAGTGACACCCGCGCAGTAACCAGGACAACAGGGGAATTATGCCAATCCTACGCGCCGAAAAGCTCCAGAAAACCTACAAGGGCCGGAAAGTCGTCAACGATGTCTCGGTCGAGATCAACCCCGGCGAGATCGTCGGCCTGCTCGGGCCGAACGGGGCCGGCAAGACCACGTCCTTCTACATGATGGTCGGCCTGGTCAAGCCCGACGGCGGGCGTGTCCTGCTCGACGACAAGGACATCACGCGCCTGCCGATGTACCGGCGCGCGCACGCCGGGATCGGCTATCTCGCGCAGGAGCCGAGCGCCTTCCGGGGCCTGACGGCGGAGCAAAACATCATGCTTATCCTGGAGATGCTGCCCGGCCTATCCGCCACAGAGCGCAACAGCCGGTTGGAAGACCTCCTGGAGAGCCTGAGCATGACCGACCGGCGTCACACCCTGGCCCGGTCACTCTCGGGCGGCGAACGACGGCGCATCGAGATCGCCCGCGTCCTCGCCACCCGGCCCTCGTTCATCCTGCTCGACGAGCCGTTCACCGGCGTGGACCCCATCGCGATCCAGGAGTTGCAAAAGATCATTGACGAACTCAAGACGCGCGGCATCGGCGTCCTGATCACCGACCACAACGTCCACGCGATGCTCGAGATCGTGGATCGCGCCTACATCCTCTCGGAAGGCGAGATCAAGACATCGGGGACGACCGATGAGCTGATACGCGACCCCATCGCCCAAAAATACTATCTGGGCGAAAGCATAACGCAGATGATGCGGCGCGGGCCGGGCGGGACACTGATCGGATGAATACACTCGCGAACACGTTGGGGATAAAGCTGCTGGACCGGCTTGTCCTGCTGGACCTCCTGCCCAAGCTGATAGCGAGCATCGCCGCCTTCTCGACCATTTTTTTGATTACGGGGCCGCTGATCGCCTCGTCCCGCTTCCAGGCATTGGGCTTCCCCTGGTGGGTCATCGCCCAGTTCTTCGGCTGGGACTTTCTCCAGTTCGTTCGGTATACCTTCCCGATGGGAATGCTTCTGGCCGCCCTGCTGGGCTTCGACCGGCTCTCGCGCGACAGCGAGATCGTCGCGCTGTTTGCGGGCAGCATCTCGTTCTTGAGGATCATCGCCCCGGTCATTGGCCTGGCGCTCGTGGTCAGCCTGGTCAACTACGCCTTTAACGACCGGATCGCCACCTATGCCACCGAGCGCGTTGCCGATTTCAACAACCACCGGCAGGACATCCTCGGCGAGACATCGCACCCGCTGGATCTGGCGAACCGCGCGGACGGCAAACTGCAAGTGACCGTGCATGTGGAGAAAGGCTATGATGTCATTGCAAAGGCGCTGCGTGAAGTGACGATCACGGTTTACGGCCCTGACGGTCGCCCGAGCAAGGTTATCTACGCCGACCATGCCGTCGCGCAAGGCGGCGGCTTCAAGACCTGGACTCTGTACAACGGCTTCGTTTCCAACTGCCAGGGGCTCGCCGGCAATATTACATTCCCCAAGATGCAGACGAATGAGATCAACAAGACGCCGGAGAACATGGCGTTCTTGCAGCGCGACCCAGAGACGCTGAACTTCCACGACTTGCAGCGGCAGATCAATGAACTAAAGGCGGGCGGCGGCAATAGCAGCGATGTCCGCAACGCCGAGGTGGGGTTATGGTTCAAGGTCTCCCTGCCTTTCTCGTGCCTGGTCTTCGGCATGGTCGGCGCCCCGCTCGGGCTGCGCTCGCCCCGCTCAGGTAAGGTCAGCGGGCTGGTTTGGGCCTTGCCGATTATGCTGGGTTACTACGTCATCTACATGACTATGAGCAATGCGGCGGCCGGCGGGGCCGTTCCCCCTATCCTGGCGGCCTGGCTGCCGAACATCATTGGCCTGTTCGTGGGGGCGGTCCTGATCTGGAAGGCATCGCGCTGAGGGGTTGGGACCAAAGATCAATGGAAATGAAGGTCTAAGTTGGGAGCCGTAGTCTTTTTCGCCTTCATCCTGTTCGTCATGGGCGGCATCACCGCCTATATGGGCGACCGGCTGGGCAGCTATATCGGCAAAAAGCGGCACTCGACGTTTGGCCTGCGCCCCCGGCACACGGCCATGCTGTGGAC
Organism: Armatimonadota bacterium; assembly: GCA_031363565.1. Taxonomy (GTDB): domain Bacteria; phylum Armatimonadota; class Armatimonadia; order Armatimonadales; family Capsulimonadaceae; genus JANXMY01. The sequence continues at coordinate 7,276 of JANLUQ010000253.1, forward strand.
GGTCGTTTCGGGCGGCGTGATCGCCGTGGGCACCCTGCTGCTATTCCTAACCCTGAACCGCACCTTCAGCACCGCCCTGGTGCGCGGCCCGCAGCTCCTGGAGACGAACAGCACGCTGGAGCGCCAGAACTTGTCCCTGACGCGGCACAACCTCATCACCGAGCGGCAGGCACAGGAGGACAGCCGGCGGGCCGGCGTGGCACAGGAACAGGTGAAGGACGCCCAGGCGCAGGGGTCCCAGGCACGGACTGCGCTCGCGCAGGTCCGGGCCGCGCTGGGACAGGCCCAAAGCACCCTGGTCCAGAGCCGGACGAGGCTGGCGGAGCGGCAGACCGCGCTGACGGGCGCGGAGAACCGGCTCCGCGCCGCCCGGGGCTACCTCGGCAGCACGCGCGGCCAACTGAGGCGGGCGGAGGCCGGCGTCCGGGAGGCGCGGCGGCGGTATCAGACCGCTCGGAGCCAGGCCGTGCAGGCCGACCGGCAGGCATTGCAGGCCAACAAGAACGTGCTGGCACTGGCGATCAAGCAGGATACGCTCCACACCGAGAATGACGCATTGATCCGCCGCAACCAGGCCCAGCAGCGCCTGCTCGCGGCCTCGCAGGGCCACTCTCTGATCTTCCGCCGCGCGGAGGAGCTGGGCCGGACGGTCGTCTCGGCCCGCCAGCCGCCTCAGTCGCTGCGCCGCGAGCTGGCCGTGTTTCTAGACCAGGTCGAGCTGGCTGCACGCCAGCGCGGGGCAGGTGGCCTGGACAACTCGCCCGCTGTCGTCATCGCTGCGCCTGCCACCGCGCCGGGTGAGGGGATGGACAGCGGCGCAGGAGCACGGGAGATCGCCCTGGACGCTCTTTCGGAGAGCATCGCCGCTCAGGGCGGCGACCAGCCCAGCGTCGTCGTCGTCGCCGACTCCCATTACAACACCTTCAAGGGTGAGCCGGTCAAGCTGGACCTGAAACCGTATTCCAACGTCTTGGTCTTCGCCCGAGGCACGGTCATCGCCGTCACCGCACTGGACGGGGATCAGCCGGACGATATCGTTCTCAAGCGCCTGCAAGCCTTTCTGACCGGGCAGGTTCGGGCGGCGGCGCTGGCGGGCGGCATCATCCCCGTTCGCGACCCCCAATCCGGCGAGCCGCTGGTCGGTCAGCCGATAGACACCCCGACCTCACTTGCCCTGGTCAAGCAGATCCGGCAGGCCGGGCCGGGTGCCCGCATCACCGCCGCCGCCGCCGCCGACACTTACAGCGCCGACCTGCTGCGCCTGGACCTGCGCGTCACGCCTCTCCCGCCCAAGGCCAGCGCGGCCCGGCAATAGAAACGCAGAGTGAGAAGGAAAGAGGGACCCAAATGACGATCACCATTGATGTCTCGCCGGAAGTCGCCCGGAAACTGTCTGCGGAAGCCGACCGTCTGGGGGAAGACGTGCCAGGCATCGTGCGTGGGCTGGTGGAGCGGCAGCTCGCCGCTAGTCCTGTGCGTCCCTACGATCCTGCCGCCGCCCTCGCCGCCCTCGACTCGTTCGACGAGGGCGACGAACAAGAGCAACGCGAGACGCTGGACACGCTCATAGAGGCACTCGACCGGGACCGCCCCGGCCAGCGCAGTATCTTCGGCCAGGGAGTCAATCCCATGCCCTCAGTCAACGAGGCCGCATGACCGTCCTGCTCGACAGTGGGCCGCTCGGCTTGGTGTCCAACCCCAAGCAGAGTGCCGAAGCCGACGCCTGCAAGGTCTGGTTACGCGCCCTGATCGCAGCCGGGCACCGTGCATTGGTGCCTGCCATCACGGACTACGAAGTGCGGCGGGAACTGCAGCTTTACCAAAAAACGCAAAGGGTGTCCCGACTGGATTATCTCGTCGCGACGCACGGGTTTTTGTCGCTGACGGACGGGGCTTTACGCCAAGCGCCTGACTTTTGGGCGTCAGCGCGCCGACACGGCATTCCGACGGTGGACCGCTTCGCCCTGGACGCGGATGTCATCCTGGCGGCCCAGGCGGAGACGCTGAACCCAAGCGAATGGGGACAGCCTGGCGCCCCCGTGGTCATCGCCACCACGAACGTCGGCCATCTCAGCCGCTTCGTAGATGCGCGCCTGTGGCGCGGCATCCCATGACCAATCCATCCCCGCCCGAAACCCTCCTCGCCATAGATCCCGGACGCGCTAAGTGCGGGGTGGCCGTCGTCGTCGGCCCCGAGCAAGAAGGCCAGTCCCCACGCTGCCTGGAGCGGGCCGTCGTCGGCTCGGAGCGGCTGACCCTGGCCGTGGCCGAGATCCTGCGGCGGCGGCCCGAAGTCTGCAAGATCCTCATCGGCGACGGTACGAACAGCGCGACCCTGCGGCGCGCGCTGGGAGCGGCTTTCCCCCAAATCATCCTCCAGGCTGTGGATGAATACAACACGTCTGCCCGCGCCCGGCAGCGATTTATCCAGGAAAATCCCGCCCCCGGCTGGCGTCGCCTGCTGCCGTCCAGCCTCCGCTCCCCCGAAGTCCCTTACGATGATTATGCGGCGATTTTGCTGGCGGAAGATTATTTCTTCGAAAAAACGGATACATAAGGCAAAATCGTGAAACAAATGCTCCTGGCGTTTGTCTCACGGTTTGGGAGCAGCCTCAAACGCTGCAATCCCCAACCGTACTCCCAATGATGGTGAGGCGGTACGCATCCGGTACCACCCTCGACGCACCACAGGCGGGACCGACCCGCGCGAGGAGGCACCGCGACACGCGAGGCGATCTGGATCTCTGTTTCGGACCTGCAAGGCAACATGGATACTTGTGGACGAAGAAATGGCGAGATGGACCGTTAGCCTATCGCGCTCTGCTGATTTGCGCTGATTGTTTCCTCTGGCTTCGAGGCCCGCGCCGGGATGCGAGACGTTCGTTGTAAGGAGAAACGCTCCATGAAGAAGTCAATGGTACTTCTCGCCGGCATCGGTATGGCCTTCCTTGGCATGCCCGCCGTGTCCCACGCTCAGGCGGCCAGCGGCCCGTTCGCTGACGTCCCCACCGACCACTGGGCCTACCAGTCGGTGGACACCCTTCAGAAAGCCGGCATCGTCATCGGCTACCCGGACGGCACCTACGGTGGCCGCCGGCCGATGACCCGCTACGAGTTCGCCGTCGCCATCGCCCGCCTGCTGGCCCGGCAGCCCGCCGGTCCTGACCTGTCCGGTCTGGATGCCCGCATCACCGCCAACGCCGCCGCCATTGACGCCCTGCGAACCCTGGTCAACGGCTTCAGCACCGAGCTGACCCGGCTCGGCCAGGACGTCGCCGCCATCAATGCCCGCCTGGATGGCCTGGAAGCCCGTGTCAACGCGCTGAATGGCCGTGTAGACAATCTGACCGGCGCCGTCAACGCACTGGCCGATGAGCAGCGTCGCGTCAAGATCACCGGTGTGATCAACCTGATCGCGGAAGGCCGCTCCTCGCGCCACCGCAACTCCGACGGCACCTACAGCGCATTCCTGGACAAGAACGGCACTTACCAGGGCGCGACCGGCGTCGGCAACCGCCTCCTATCCACCTCGGATGTTTACCATGACATCCTGCTCAACATCCGCGGCAGGCTTTCGGATACCGCCACCGCGAACGTTGACCTGGACTTCGGCAACTATCTGAGCCAGGTCGGCAACACGGCCGCCTTCCCCGGCTACTCCGCCGGTGGAGCCGCCCCGTCTGCCCTCCTTCCCGGCAGCCTGAGCGCCGCCAACCAGTACGCCAATGTCTACAAGGCGTACCTGGATGCCGCCGTCAAGCTGGGACCCCTGGGCGGCGCTGAGCTGCTCGTGGGCCGCTTCGGCAACCAGTACACCAAGTACACCTTGAAGCAGGTGGATGCCGATATCTACACCAACCTGACCCAGACCGACTCCGGTGACATCATCGGCGACGGTGGTGCGGTCAACTTCAAGCTCGGCCCGGCCCATGTGAATGCCTTCGCCATCAAGGACACTGCCATCCAGTTCTCCGAGCTGTACGGCGGCTCACAGGGGACGCAGTTCATCCCGGCGACTCCGGGCAACCCATTCGCCTTCACCGGCTTTGTCAACAGCCAGAACCGGCCCGGCGGCCTGATCGCCGCCAACCACGCGGCCACTCTGGATGAAGGCATCGGCGGACGGGTGACGTTCGGCGCTCCCGAGGGCGCGGTCCTCGGCGCGACGATCGAATACTTCGGCCTGAGCAATCGGACGAACAACGGCCTGAGCACCTTCGACGGCGTGACCGACCCGAACAAGTCCACGCAGCCGACTGGGCTGGGCTTGGGCAATGGCCAGTATAACCGCCTCGCGGTCTACGGCGTGGATTTCAACGGCGGCCTGCCGTTCGCTGTCCCCGGCGTCAAGAAGGGCGGCATCCTGATCGATGCCAGCTACAACGTCTCGGCGCACGGCTTCCAGCACGGCTTCGCGAACGTTGGGTCTGGCTATCGCTACCAGTCCACCGATGACCAGCTCGCGTTCGCCCTCGGCGGCCTCCAGCTCAAGGGCGGCTACCAGTATGTCGGACCGAACTACTCGGCTCCTGGCTACTGGGGCAAGGTCGGCGCATGGACCAACCCGACGAACGTGCGCGGCCCGGTCGTTTCCGCCAAGTACGCGTTCACGCCCAAGCTGACCCTGAGCGCCGACGCCCAGTTCTACAAGGCGGCTTACGGCAGCAACAGCAACGGCACACCGATCAATTCGCCGCTGCATCAGAGCGACCACCTGAACCGCTACCAGGTCGGCCTGGGCTACGGCCTGAGCAGCGCCTACGGCGTTGACCTCGGCTACGAGAACGTTCAGTACGATCTGCGTAACCACGACGGCGTGCTGGCCCATGCCGGCAAGCCGACCGAGAGCTACGTCAACATCGGCCTGGGCCATACGATCAGCAACAACGCCAGCGTCAAGCTGCTGTACCAGATCGTTCACTACGACGATCATGGCACCGGCTTCGATGCCCTGTCCGAGACCAACAACAACGGCCGGACCGACGGCAGTGTCGCGATCGGCCAGTTCCAGCTCAAGTTCTAAGTCCTCTCCGGACCCGATGAACGACCCCCGAGGCAAAAGCCTCGGGGGTTTTCTTTTTGTGTCCGCACGCAGTACGGAACGACGGGGAAACAAATGGGGAGCAGAAGACGTCAAGATCCTATCCCCGCGACAAGTCGCGACCCTTCCCTCGGAAGGAAGGGTGTGTGAAAGGCGCCCGGGCACCTCTTCTCGTGGGCCTACCGTGGACGGTTAGCCTGCCGATAAGATCAACCAACCTCTATTCACCCATCCATCCTTCCGAGGGAAGGATCGCGACTTGTCGCGGGGATAGGACCCGGGGATAGGACCAAGGAGTAAAAAATCATGCAAGCAGCAAGTATCAAAACCAAGCTCATCGCCGCCGGCCTTGCCGGAACCATTCTCGGCGCGACTCTGACGGCGGGTGTGGCCCGCGCCGACCTGCTCGGCTCCGTTCTCAAAGGGGCTGGCATCGGCATCCTGGTCAAGCAGTTCCAACGGCCTCTCAATGACGGCATCAACAAGCTGACCGGCTCGGC
>JANLUQ010000255.1:0-6308 GCA_031363565.1 Armatimonadota bacterium
CCTTCGGAACACCTGTTTCAAAAGGTGAGCTTTTGCTTCTTTTGTTCCTTCTTCTGTCCCCTGGATAGGTCTGACGCGCAGCGAGTGATTTTAATCACTCGTCCGAACACTCGTCCGAACTCGCGCCCGCAGAGATGAAAAACGCCCCTGTGAAGATTCTTTGCGCGCGCCCTAAAGAAGCGCCCCCCATGCGCCATAATAGAAGTGTCGCCGGGCAGAGTGCCCGCGGCAGCAGCATCACTAAGACACAACGACGAACGGCAAACCCGCCGGCATTGCCGGCCCGCCCCAAGGCGGGATCGAAAGACGGGGACGCAAAGCTAATGGGTCTAAGGCGGCACTTCTTCCAAGGACGGGAGAAGCGCCGCGATGACAGCCAGGCCGCCGCACCGCCTGCGTTACCGGGAGAAACCACCCGCCTGGGAGAGTCCTGGACGGGAACCACCGAACAAACAAGGCATATCAGGGGGCAATGACCATGAAGATTTCCAGCGAAGAGTCACAGCGGGCCGGCCGCATCGAACCGATTATCCCGGTCAAGACGAATGCCACTAAGGCGCAGCCGGCCCAGACGCCCGGCAGTGGCCCGGCGGCCTCCGTCGAGCTGTCCGCCCAAGCCAAGGCGCTTTCGGCGGCCAAGACCGAAGCGGCGCAGTATTTGCCCGCCGTCCAGTCCGCCCCGGAAACGCGCGACGACCTGGTTTCGCGCCTCAAGGCGCAGGTCGAGGGCGGGACATACCATGTCAGCGGCGCGGACATCGCGGACCAGCTCGTCCGCCGCGTTCAGGCTGACAATATTCGGTAATCGTACATACGTTCGATAAGTGTCGAAGATGGAATTGAGGCGCGTGGGCACTGCCCGCGCGCCTTTTTTGCGTTTCAAAGCCTCCCGAGGCAGGAGTTTGGGCGCCTGCGTGGAATAGGAAAGAGTTGAAAAAGACTGTCAACACAAAGGAAACAGACGCATGGCTTGGACATTGGCGGTCGTCAACCAAAAAGGCGGCGTCGGCAAGACGACCACGGCGGTCAACCTGGCGACCACGCTGGCCCAGGCGGGCCGCAGGGTGCTGCTGCTGGACTGTGACCCGCAGGGCAACGCGACCAGCGGGCTGGGGCGTAAGGAGGCCGTGGAGCAGAGCATCTATGACGCTCTGACTGGGGGTGTACCCCTCACTGACATCATTTTGAAAGACGTCGGCGTCCCCGGTCTGGACCTCGCCCCATCATCTATAGACCTCGCGAGTGCCGAGCTGGAGATGTTCCAGGAGTTGTCCCGCGAGACCATCCTCAAGAAGATACTGAAGCCGGTCGAGAAGAACTACCAGTACATCTTTATTGATGGTCCACCCTCGCTTGGCCTGCTGACTGTCAACATCCTGACAGCGGCTGATGCCGTTCTAGTCCCCGTCCAGACCGAGTATTATGCGCTGGAAGGGATACAGCAGCTTATCAACAGCGTGGAGCGGGTGCGGCAGCACCTCAATCCGAAACTTGCCATCGGCATGGTCGTCCTGACGATGCATGATGAGCGAATCAACCTCTCGCGGCAAGTCGTGGCCGAAGTGCGCGAGTTCTTTGGAGACATCGTCGCCAAAACCATCATTCCTCGAAACGTCCGCCTCAGCGAAGCTCCCTCGTTCGGCCAGCCTATTGCCCTGTATGATCCAAAATCTAAAGGGGCGGTCGCCTATGCTGAACTGGCTCAGGAGGTCATTGCACTTGGAAAAGAGTAACTTGGAAAAGAATACTAGAGATACTATGGAAAAGAACAAGCCCCTGGATAAGAGCCGGCTTGGGCGCGGCCTGTCCTCGCTCATTCCCCCCTCCGCCAAAGCGCCTGTGGCCGACCGGCTGGCCCGCTCCGAGCCTGCGCCGTCTGCCCCCACCGAGGCGCCTTCTCCCCCACCCGCCTCAGATGCGGGCGTGCTGAACCTGCCTATCGAGAAGATCGTCGCCAATGCCTATCAGCCGCGCACGGCCTTCGACGAGGCCGCATTGCAAGAGCTGACCGCGTCGGTCCTCATACACGGCGTCTTGCAGCCGGTCATGGTCCGCCCGCGCGGTGGGGGCCGCTACGAGTTGATCGCCGGGGAGCGCCGTTACCGGGCAGCCCAGCAGGCCGGCCTGACCGAAATCCCCGCCGTCGTCCGCGCGATGACCGATGAGGAGTCGCTGACGGTGGCCCTGATCGAGAATATCCAGCGCGAGGACCTGAATGCGATGGAAGCCGCCCGTGGCTACCGGCAGCTTTTGGACCAGTTCGGCGTGACGCAGACCGAATTGGCGCGGCAGATCGGTAAGGCGCAGCCGACGATTGCCAACGCTCTAGGCCTGCTGCGGCTTCCCACGGAGATGCAGGAGAGCATCGCGGCCGGCCAGATCAGCATGGAGCATGGAAAAGCGCTCCTTTCGGTGCTTTCGAGCGAGCGGCGGCTGTCACTCTGGCAGGAGATGGTGTCCCAGGGCCTGACCGTAGCGGAATCGCGCCGCCGCGCGGCGGAGTCGGCGGCACCGGCCCGCCCGCGACCCGGCAAGGGCGTGTCGGCGGTGAAAAGCAGTGCCGCCTCTGCCGAAGATGACATTCACAACAAGGCGATGGAAGACCGACTCCGGAGTGCTTTGGGGCTGAAGGTGACGATCCGCAGCCAGCCGGAGGGTGGCGGCGAGGTAATCATCAGATACGCCAACTGGGACGATATGGAGACGATCATAGATCGTATAACGGGCTGAAGTATTCGCCGACGAATAGCCTGACTCTAGAGTCATATAACTGATGTTACGCAGTCCCGCCGTCGGGTGCAGTTGCTCCGTAAACGGCAGGTCTGGGGGGCCTGCGGCCAACCGGTCTGCGACCGCAGGAGAAGTCTTTCTCTCCCGCCCACCGGGTCGGGTGCAGTGGCTCCGCGGTCGGCGTCTCGCCCCCCAGACGGGTCGTTCACGGCCCGATCACAGCCCGTGCGTAGCATGAGTCATATAATTCGTCGGCGAATAAAGCCGCTCGCGAAACGGGGCAATCAGGAGGTGCGATTGCCCCACCGACCCTCTCGCTCGCACTTATGGATTATCCCGCTGAGGCGCTCATTCAGCAGCCTCCGATTGTGCCGATCTTCAGTTTTGATGCGCTGTGCCAAGCGGCGTATGCACTTGCATTTACGAGTGCGACACTCCCGCACCCTGTCATTTCTGTTCCAGCAAATGTTTTCCAGGGTATACTCATGCCCATACGGGCAGTGGGCCTTCTCCTTATTGCCGTAAGCTGCGTTGCCGTAAGCTGCACTATCCACATGATCCCTTTGGTTTGTTATCTCCAGGTGCATGGGGTTCACGCAGCCCTTAATTCTGCATACATGATATAGGAACTGATCCGGTGTCAGCGTCACGCTGTAAACCATTGCCAACGCCCCGTATCCAGAGCCAGCACCCGTTGCGCAGGACGTGGCTGCGGCAGAACTTCTCGCGCTCATCTTCAGTCATAGACGCACCACACCGCACCGGATTGCGCTAAAGCCGTTAAGAACACACTAGAAAGAAAGTCGCCATGAACGCCGAAATCATCTCCGTCGGTACGGAACTCCTGCTGGGGCAGACCGTGGACACCGATGCCGTGTTTCTCGCCCAGATGCTTTCCCGACTGGGGATCAATATCCACCACCGCGCCACCGTTGGCGATAACGCGGACCGCATGAAGGACACTCTGCGGCTCGCCTTCTCGCGCGCCGACCTTGTCATCACCATCGGCGGGCTGGGGCCGACCCAGGACGATCTGACGAAAGAAATGGTCGCCGAGGTACTTGGGGACACATTTGTCGAAGATACGACCCATTCACAGTGGCTTCGGGACCGGATGAGCCTGCGCGGGTGGCAAGACCTGCCGCCCTCTTTCTGGAAACAAGCCCTCGTGCCGGCCAGCGGCAGCGGTATCCCAAACCCCAATGGAACGGCATTGGGAGCACTATTCGAGAAGAACGGTAAGATCGCGATCTGCCTGCCTGGCCCGCCCAACGAGCTGATCCCGATGGCCGAGGCCAGCGTCGAACCGTACTTACAGGAGAAGAATTCAGGCCAGCGCACCGTTCTCCAATCGCGTATCCTGCGGATCGTCGGCATGGGCGAGTCGCTGGTGGAGGAACGGGCTGCCGACCTGATGGCCAGTGACAACCCGACCGTCGCCCCCTATGCCAAGACCGGCGAGGTCCATCTGCGGATCACCGCCCGCGCCGGGTCGCCCGAGGAGGCGTCGGCACTCATCGCGCCGCGTGAGGCGGCCATCCGCGAGCGGCTGGGAGATGTCGTCTACGGCGTCGACGGGGAGAAGCTGGAGAGCGTCGTCGTTGGGATGCTAAATCTGATGGGCCGCAGCATCGCCCTTGCCGAGTCCTGCACCGGCGGCCTGATCGCCAAGCGGCTGACCGATGTGCCGGACTCCTCGCGCGTCTTCGGGCTGGGTCTTGTGACCTATTCCGACGAGGCCAAGACGCAGTTCCTGGGCGTCCCTGCGGAGATGATCGAGCGCGTCGGGGCCGTCAGCGCGGAGACGGCGCGGGCCATGGCGCTCGGCGCACGAGAAGCCGGCAAGGCAGACATCGGCGTCAGCGTGACGGGCATCGCCGGGCCGGGTGGGGGGTCGGACGCAAAGCCCGTCGGGACGGTCCATATCGGGCTGGCCTGGGAGGGTGGGGCGGTGTCCGAGCATCACCACCTGCTTGGCAGCCGGGCGGACATCGCCTACCGCGCCTCGCAGAACGCGCTGGCTCTGGTCCGTCGGTTCCTGATGGACCCCGAAGCGGTGCAGGCAGGGGCCGGGGACGGCTATGAATCACTTCTTCGCCATTAAGCTCCCTCAGCAGGCCCAGGAAACGGTTTATCAACTTGCCGAGGAGTGGCGTCCCCTCGTGATGCGCTCGAGCTGGTACGACCCTGAAGACTATCATCTCACGCTCAAGTTCTTGGGTAACTTGGATGAAGCCGCACAGCCACGTCTGATCGAGGCCGCGCGACCGATCGCCGAGAGTGTACAGCCCCTACTCGTCGAAGCTGCCCCGCCCGGCGGCTTCCCAAGCATGCGCGACCCGAGCGTGCTCTGGGCCGGTGTCAGTGTCAACCCTGATTTAGACACACTCGCCACGCGCCTGGATCATGCGATGGCTAGTCTTGGGTTCCGCCCAGAACGCAGGCGGTATCAGCCGCATATCACGGTCGCGCGATGCCGTCTTAGGACGGTCCATTTCGACAAAAACCAGGAGGGTCTTGTGCCGATAGACTGGCCTCTGCCTAGCGAACGCTTGTTCGATAATTTCATGGCGGACCGGTTCGTCCTCCTGCAAACCCGGTCGGGCGAAGGGCGTGCAAACCGAACCGGCATCAGGTACAATATCGTACAGACGTTCCCCCTCGCGGGCGCGCACTCATCAGACGTATCATAAGATCAGAAAAGGAAGCAGCCCGCCACCGGCGGCAAGGAGAAACCATTGGACAAAGAAAAAGCACTCGAAATGGCGCTGATGCAGCTCGAAAAACAGTTCGGCAAAGGCAGCGTCATGCGCCTGGGCGAGTCGCCTCGTATGACCGTCGAGGCCATCTCCACCGGCTCGCTTGCCCTGGACCTCGCGCTCGGGGTGGGCGGCGTGCCGCGCGGGCGCATCACCGAGATCCATGGGGCCGAGTCGTCGGGCAAGACGACCATCGCCTACCATATCGTCGCCGAGGCCCAGCGCCTGGGCGGGGTCGCCGCCTTCGTGGACGCCGAGCACTCGGTTGACCCCGAGTATGCCCGTAACCTGGGCGTGGACATCAACAAGCTGCTCATCTCCCAGCCCTCCACCGGTGAGGAGGCTTTGGAGATCATGGACGCCCTGGTCCGGTCCGGGGCCGTTGACGTCGTCGTACTCGACTCGGTCGCCGCGCTCGTCCCCAAAGCCGAGATCGAGGGCGAGATGGGCGACAGCCACATGGGCCTCCAGGCCCGCCTGATGTCGCAGGCCATGCGGAAGCTCAACGGCTCCATCGCCAAGACTAACACGGCGGCCATTTTCATCAACCAGATCCGCGAGAAGATCGGCGTCATGTTCGGCAACCCGGAGACGACGCCGGGCGGACGCGCCTTGAAGTTCTATGCCTCGGTCATGCTCGACGTGCGCCGCATCGAAACACTCAAGCAGGGTACGGACATGGTCGGCAACCGGGTCAAGGTCAAGGTGGTCAAGAACAAGGTCGCCCCACCCTTCCGCCAGGCCGAGTTCGACATCATGTTCGGCAAGGGCATCTCGCGCTCGGGCAGCATCATTGACATCGGCGTCGAGATGGAGCTG
>JANLUQ010000292.1:0-11010 GCA_031363565.1 Armatimonadota bacterium
CTCTCAGCAGAGCAACGAAGTTATTCTTATTTTGCGTCCAACTGCGTAACTCTCAGTTTATGAGAATTCCCACCACAGCAGAATTGCAGGGCTATTGTCCAACATGCTGACTTCCGAGCGGCGAGCGTTTGGCACGGGAGCAAGCTCCGGAGATTGACACCTGTGCAGGTTCTAAAGAGCATCATTCCCAGCCAACGGAATGGCACCACTCCTAACTCCACCCTTGCTGACTCTGGCATATGGCCCTTGATGCACCCCTTCGGGATCGTTTGAGGCTGGGTCTCCAGGTGAAACCTGAACTTGGTCCCCAGGCCTTCCAGGAACACGCCAGATTGTACCCCCACCTTTTTTAGAAGGTTCTCCTGAACCCCATTCAGGCGGTATCTCTCCGGGAATGTCCGCCGGATTTTTCCCTCTTAGCGGATTAGTACTTGGATCAGGGTCGTTCATCCAAGGTGGATCATTCTCGGCAGGGAACTTGGTGGCGAGGTATACTCCACCTGCTATTATTACAGTTCCTGCGAGAATACCTAGTGCCACGACATCCGCAGCGGGGTCTTCGGGGCCGCCTCCTAAAATCTCCGCACCTGCCGCAAGCCGCAGACCTCCTGCAAGGATCGCTCCTGCCGCCAGCATGTACCCGCTCGGATCGGTTTGCTTGAGCGGGTTGTTGTCGCAGTAGGCGTACCAGTTGCCGCCTGCTTTGGCCGGGTCCACCGTCAGGAACCGCCCCACCGAGGCGTCATAGTAGCGGTGCCCCAGCAGCAGAAGGCCCGTGTCCCCGTCCGTCTGGTACTGACTCCCGCCCACGAACCCGAACGGCGTCGGCGTCGAACCTGACCGCGAGACCGGCAGCCCGAACCCGTCGAAGCGCAGCCCGTCCGTCGCGCTCTGGCTGCTGTCGGTCAGGCCCCACGTCGTGCCCAGCGCGTCCACGTGCGTGAAGTGGCTCGCCCCGCCGCCTACACCAAACCTACAGTTTCGCCTCCCCCGCCAGAGCCGTGCTGCCGCTAATCTGGGCGCATATCACCTTCCCACCATCATACCACACTCACGGTTTCGCGTCGTTCACCGCCGCGAGGGAGCGGAAGCCGGCGATGCGGTGGAAGGTCAGATAGTTCGCGTCGTGGTAGGAGTGCGCGCCGCCGAAGGCGGTGCGCGAGACCGCGACGATGTCGCCGCCGTCGAACTGCCAGTCCACATACTGGAACGCGACGAAGCTGCGGTCCGGGTCGCGGAGGAGGACGGACGCGACGGTCCAGCGGCGCAGATCGGCGGAGGAGATCAGGGCGAGGATGTTGCGCTCGGCGGGCGGGTCCTTCTGCGGATTGACCAGGGACCAGTAGCGGCGCGAGACCGGGTCATAGCGGATCGTGAACTTAGTATTCCCGCCGGGAAAATCTATGAGGTCCGCGGCGGGGTCGAAGGCCGTGGTCGCGCCGTCCTGGGAAATGTGGACGATGGCCGCGCGGTCTCCATGAGACAGCCCGAGGCGCAGGATGTCTACCACCCCACCCTGCGGCGTCGCCACGGCGTTGCCTTCCAGCCAGTTGTCGCCGGGCCAGTCCGGGTGGAAATCCAGCGGCCGACTGGCGGTCCAGTTTGCGGCTTGCAGTAGGTTCGCGCCGACGGGCGCAGACAGGACGAATGCGAGGAAGTGGCGGCCCCCGTCCGGCGTAAGACGCTCCATCGCCCGCCACACGCGCCCGTTATGGACGATGACAGGGACGGGCGCGCAGTGGTAGCGGCCACCGGAGACGAGCAGGCCGGTCTGGGCATCGGCGGGCGTCGTCCACGTCCGGCCCCCATCGCCGGAAGCGCGGATCACCACGTCGCCAAACTCGCGGCTGGTGCCCAGGAGGTAGAGCCGCCCGCCGATCACGAACAGTGTGGACCAGTACTGCCCCCGGATATCCGCGAGCGGCGTCCAGGTCTGCCCCTTGTCGCGCGATACGAACAGCCGCGTCTGGTCCAGCGTCGAGCCGGGCCCAAACAGGTCATGGGAGGCTAGATAATCGCCTCCGGGCAGGATGACCAGGCTGGGCGAGCCGATGTAGCTGCCGCTGGACGCCGGGGAGTAATCCACGACGACGCCGGGGACGGGCGCCGTTTTCAGTTCCAGCGCGGGCGCGAGGAGGATCGTTCCCGTCCAGCCCACCTGCGGGATGGTGAGGGAGCCGCCGGCAGGGCATGTATGCCGGTAGACGACCATCGCGGTCACATTCTTGTCGGAGTAGTGGAACGCAAGCGCGGGAACCGCCTCCCAGCCCGGCAGCGCGGCGGACGAGGCGGCATATACGAAACCGGCCGAGCCGGGCGTGACCGTCAGCGCCGCCGCCTGCCCGCCGTTAGTCTGCGTGTACTGCCAGCCTTGCAGCACGGCGGGGACGCCGCCCCACACATAGCCCCGGTTACCGTAGGCAGTACCCCCCTCGCGCAGCGTTTGCACCGTGAACCCGCTCCCGGACACGCGGACTCTTGGGACGCTGCTGAGAAGGCCTTGGGCGAGGACGGCTGGTTGCTCGGTCAGGAGCGCGCCGAGTATGAGGAGGGCGTGAAAGAGTGCGCGGCTTGTCTTCATTCCGTTCTATTCCACTACAGCCATAGTTTTCCCTCCCCCACCAAAACCGCGCTGCCGCTGATCTGGACGCACGTCACCTGCCCGCCGCCCGTTTCCAGGCGCACGGCGGCGCTGCCGGGGCGGCCCATCGCGTGGCCCTGCTCGGTGCGGAAACTGAGAACGCCGCCCGCGTCCGGCACGAGCGGGCCGTGCAGGGCGAGGTAGGCCCCGACGGCGGCGCTGGCCGTGCCGGTCACGGGGTCTTCGGGCAGGCCGACGGCGGGGCAGAAGCAGCGGGCATGGACCTGGGCATCGGCGCTCTCGGTGTCGGTCGTCCAGACGTAGAAGCCCGCAATCGCGGCCTCCAAAGTATCGCCGTAGGTGATGAGGGCGGTCATATCGGGCAGGAGCGCGGAGAGGACGGCGCGACTGGCGACCGGGACGATCAGGAACGGCGTGCCGGTCGAGACGACCTGAACGGGCAGGCCGGTCCTCTCGATCTCGATGCGGGGCATGCCCAGTGCCTCGGCCGCCTCGCCGATGTCCACGCTCTGCCCATACTGGGGCAGGGCCTGGCTCATCGTGACCATGCCGTCCTCCCCCACCTCCACCATCAGGATGCCGACATCCGTCGCCAGCCGGACCGTCGCGGGGGCATCCAGTCGGCCCGTCTGTGCCAGCACGGTCGCCAGGGCAATCGTGTCGTGGCCACACAGGGGAATACGCTGTGCCCCGGTGTAGTAGGCGACAAGGTAGTCGGCCTCCGGCCCGTCATAGCGGGTGACGAAGGCCGACTCCAGGTGCAGCTCACCCGCAATTGCGAGCATCTGCGCCTCCGTCAGCGGCGTATCGGGGAAGACGACCCCGGCGGGGTTGCCGGCATAGCGGGTCTGGGTGAACGAGTCGGCGATATAAAACGGCGTGAGCAGCATGTGCAAGTTCTCCTGCTTTTAGTTTAGCCGCTCGTGCGCCTTTTTGCAAGAGAGCAGTTCCATGGAAATAAGTGGAAGTAGTGGGAACAATGGGTTGAAGTCCGCTGTTAGGGTGGTAGAATATGACCAGAATAACAAATCAGTCAGTTGTTCAGCAAGTGAGGCCAGTCAACATGACACGGCACGGAGATGTGCGGCAAAAAATTTTAGATGCGGCGGAGCACCGGCTCTGGCATTATGGCTTCAAGAAGACAACGGTTGACGAGATCGCGTCGGATGCAGGCGTCGGCAAAGGCACGGTGTATCTCTACTTCGAGGGTAAAGAGGACATCGGTCTGGCGATCATGGCTCAATTTAAAGAGAAGAGCATGGGCCGGATCGAGGCAATCGCGCGTGACCCCAGCAAGACGCCTGTGCAGAAGCTGAAGGAAATGCTTCAGCAGCCGATGCTCAGCGCCTTCCAGCGCTGTCACGAGTCTCCGGCAACCCTGGAGCTGGTGGTCGCGATCAAGCCCCACATTCGGGCGCGGATGCGTCCCTATCTGGAGCAGGAATGGGCGCTGCTGGCAGGGGTATTGGAGGAAGGCAACCAGCTCGGCGTCTTCGATGTCCCAGACACCCTGCGGGCGGCCCGTACCCTGAAGACCATGTGCCTGGGCTTCCTGCCGCCGTACCCATGCGTGTCGTCTACCGACGAGATCACGGCGGAGATCGCTCACATTGTAGACCTGACGGTACAAGGACTTCGCAAATGACCAAACGAACACGCGCCCGCCGAACCGCCACCTTGGGTGTCGCACTCAGTTTCGGGGCCTTTCCGGCCCTCGCCGTCGGCCCGATCCCGCCCAGCTTCATCTGGTTCGGCCAGGCGGCGGGCGGGGCCGGGACAAGCGGCACAGGCAATGCCGGATGGGGCGCATCCGGCAGCAGCGGCACAGCAGGGACCGGTGCCAATGGGACCAGCGGCACGGGCGTCGGCGGAACCGGGGCCGGCGGCAATGGAGTCGGTACCGGCGCGGCGGCTCCCGGAACAGCCACAGGCACCGGGAATGCCAATGGTGCAAGCACGGCGGGCAACGGCACGACAGGCATCGGCGCGGGGATGGCAGGCGGCACGACGGGCACGGGGAACACCGGAACCAACGGAGTCGGCTCCTCGCAGAACGCTGCGACGGGAACTAATGGAATGGGAACTAATGGAACAGGGGCCACAGGGACCGGCGGCGGTCAGGGCAGTCTGCCCGTCCCCGGCGCGTCCGGTGCGCCGCAGTTGTTTGACCTGGCGGCGACCATCCGGGCCGCCATCCAGAGCAGTGCCGATGTCCAGACCGCGACCCGCAGCATCGAGATAGACCGCAAGCGCTCCGATGAGGCCGCTGCCCAGGGACGGCCCAACGTGGCTGCTTCCGGGACCGCCACCCGGTTCGATCAGGCGACCAAGATCGCCCTTGGGGGCAGCCCACCCATCCAGGTGACGCCGACCCACCAGGAGATCCTGACGCTCGACATCAGCGACCGGCTCGACCTTACCGGCCAGATCCGCGCGGCCGCCGATCAGGCCCGGCTGCAAAGCCTGGCAGACGAGTTCGTCCTGGGACAGATCCGCAACAGCCGCATCCTGCGGGCACAGACCATCTACTTCAACACGCTGCGCGCCCAGCATCAGGTGGATGTCGCCCAGGCCGCCCTCAGCAACGCCGAGCGGCAGCTTCAAGATGCGACCAACCTGAACGCCGCCGGGGTCGGACAGCGAATAGATGTGCTGCGCGCGCAGACGCAGGTGGCGACGGCCCAGCAGAACCTGGCGACGGCTCAGAACAACTTTTCTATCGCCCTTACCAGCTTCAATGACCTGGTAGGGCGTCCGCTGCCCGCGCCGGTGCGGCTCGTGGACCCTGCGGGCGTTATCATCCAGCAGCCAGTCACAGATTTTTCCAGTGTCGGGGCACCCGATCCCAAAGCGCAGGCGCCGCTGCCTGCCGCGACCGGCGAGGTAGGGGCGATCAACATTGACCGCGCCCTCCAGGCGGCGAACGCGCAGCGGCCCGAGATCTTGCAGGCCCAGGTCAATGTCCGCGTCGCTGAGACCGGCGTGAAGCTCTCGCGGGCGGGTCTGGAGCCGACCTTCAGCTTGAGCGCGGCGGGGAACTACTACCCGACGCTCTCATTCCAGTTCCCGCGCCAGCGGACCGCCCAGATCACGGCAACCGTGAACATCCCGCTCTATGACGGCGGCGCGACCCGCGACCGGGTACAGGAGTCGAAGCTGCGGACGCAGAACGCGCAGACATCTCTGGAATCCACCCGGTCCGATGTGGCCCTGGATGTCCGGCAGGCGTATCTCAACCTCGCGACGGCGGCCCAGCAGATCGGGGCGGCGAACGCCGCCTTGCAGTCGGCCATCGGGGCGCGGCAGCTTGCCCAGCTCCGGTATCAGGGCCAGGTCGGCCTGTATCTGGAAGTCACCGATGCTCAGGCCGCGCTCGTGCAGGCGGAAAACAACCAAGTGGATGCGGTCTATAACTATCTGGTCGCGCGCGCCCAGTTCCAGAATGCGGTCGGCGCCCCGCAGGTACAGTAGGACAGAGTAGGAAGGCAGAATAATGGCAGACGAACAGCAAGATAAGGCGAAGCCGCAGATCTACCCCTCCCCGGCCAAAGAAGGGAGGGACGGAACCAACGGGAACGGCAACGGTCATGGCCAGGCGAAGTTCCCCGCCGTCACGCCGGATGGTCATGACGGCGCGAAGTACGCCGCCAAAGACGAGAAGAAAGACGAAGGCAAGAAGGAAGACGACAAGCAGCCCGAAAAGAAGCCGGTCAGCCTGGTCAGGAAGCTGATCATCGCTGGGGTCGTCGCCGCCATCTTGATCGCCGGCCTGATCTATGGGCTGTCCTACTACCACTACAACCAGGACCATGTCAGCACGGATGATGCCTATGTCGCCGGCAACCTGGTCAATGTCAGCCCGATCATCAGCGGCACCCTGATCCAGCTCCTAGTAGACGAAGGCAGCGTGGTGAAGAAGGGTCAGCCCCTCGCCCGCCTGGAAGACAGCGGCCCGCGCGCCGCCGTCCAGCAGGCGCAGGCCACCTACCAGGCCGCCCTCAGCCAGATTCCACAGGCCCAGCAGAACCTGCTCTACCAGCAGCAGGCCACCCAGGCCGCGATCCACAAGGCCCAGGCCGAACTCGGTGCCCAGCAGGCGAAAACGGAGGGGGCACGGCAGCAGGTGGTCCTGAGCAGCAACCAGGTCCTCAACCAAGTCCGCCAGGCCGAGAGCCAGGTGGAGCAGGCTCGCCAGGAGGCCGCCCAGTATGATGCCCAGGTACAGACCGCACGGGCCGCTGTCAACTCCCAGCAGCAGACGGTCCGTACCGCCCAGCGCGCCGCCGACGCTGCCGATGCACAGATCCTGGGCACGCGGTCCAATTTCGTGAAGAACCAGACCGACCTGGCGCGTTACGCCAAGCTCGTCGTCCAGCAGGCCGTCACGCAGCAGCAGTATGACGCCGTGAGCGCGGCGACGGACAGCGCCCAATCAACCTTCAATGCCGCGCGCTTCCAGGCGGACCAGGCCCACTCGCAGGTGAACGCCGCCCGTGCAAACGTCGCCCAGGCGCAGGCGCAGATTCGGGCCGCCCAGCGGGCCGCCGATGCCTTCCACCAGAATGTCCAGGTCGCCCAGGCGGGGCTTGGCATCGCGCGGGCCAACCTGTCCCAGATCAGCATCCAGCAAACGAACGTCGTCAATAACTTAGGGCAGGACTCCAGCGCACAGGCTGACCTTTCGACCGCCCAGGCGGGAAACACGCAGGTCGCCGTGCGCCGGTCCCAGATCCGCACGTTTGAGGCGCAGGTGGCTCAGGCCAAGGCCGCGCTCGCCAATGCCCAGGTGACATTGAACGACACCTTGATCCCTGCCCCGACCGACGGCACAGTGGTCAAGAAGGCAGTCAGCGTCGGCGCCTCGCTGTCGCCTGGACAGACGATCGTGACCATGACCCAGGGCGACTACGTCTATGTCACGGCGAACTTCAAGGAAACGCAGCTCCGCGATGTCAAGCCCGGCGAGTCCGCCGAGGTCGAAGTGGACTCGTTCCCTGGACGTATCTTCAAGGGCCATGTGAGGAGCATTAACGAGACGACCGGCGCGACCCAGGCACTCCTGCCGCCGGACAATGCGACGGGCAACTTCACCAAGGTCGTCCAGCGCATCCCTGTCCGCATCGAGCTGGATACCGCCAAGGACGGCGACGACAAGAAGTACGCCCGGCTGGACGACATCCACAATCTACGCCAGGGCATGTCCGTCGTCACCACGATTGATGTGAGCACCGGCCGGAAGAACTAGAGGGTTTAGGACTAGTCGGGTTTAGGAAGACAAGGGAGCGCGCAGTGGCAACTCAGGTACTCGATGGAAGGAATCGCCGCCCCCAGCCGCAGTCAAGCGGCGGGGGCGGCAGTCAGCAGGGCGCCGGGGCGGCACCGGCAGTGGACCCTTACCGCTGGATCATTCTGATCGGGCTGATCACAGCGGCTATCATGGAGGTCTTGGACACGACGATCGTGAACGTCGCCCTGCCCCAGATGGCCGGCAACCTGAACGCGACCACGGACGAGATCGCCTGGATCTCGACGGCCTATATCCTCGCCAACGTCATCATCCTGCCGATGACTGCCTGGCTCTCGCAGCGCTTCGGGCGCAAGAACTACCTGACGACCTCCATCCTCATCTTCATCGTCGCCTCGTTCTTCTGCGGCACGTCGCGCACCTTGAACGAGGTCATCGCATGGCGTATCCTTCAGGGCGCGGGCGGCGCGGCCCTGCTCTCGACCGGCCAGGCCACCCTGCGGCAGATCTTCCCCAAGGAGCAGCAAGGGGTCGTGCAGGCCCTGTTCATCCTGGGCATCGTCATGGCCCCCACCCTGGGGCCGGTGGCCGGCGGCTACATCACCGACAACTACAACTGGCCCTGGATCTTCTTCGTGAACATCCCCATCGGGCTGATCTCCGCCTTCCTGGTCGTGACCTTCCTGCACGACGCGCCGAACCAGGCAAAGGCCCCCCCTATCGATATCCCCGGCATCGCCCTGCTGACCGTCGGCCTGGGGTCGCTGCAATATGTCCTGGAAGAAGGCAAGCGGGACGACTGGTTCGCCAGCGTCGTGATCGTCCGGCTGACCATTCTCGCCGCCGTTACCCTCGCCGCCATGCTGGCCTGGGAGCTTTCGCCGCGTAACAAATCCCCCATCGTCAACTTCCGAATCCTGAAGAACCGGGACCTGACGGCGGGCCTCATCCTGTTTCTCGCCCTGGGCTTCGGCTTGTACGGAGGCGTCTTCATCTTCCCCATGTTCGTCCAGAACGTGCTCGGCTTCAGCCCCACCGCCACCGGCATGGTCCTGCTCCCCGGCGGCCTGGCGACCGGCGCGGCGGCGATGTTCTGCGGACGGGCGCTCAACGGCGCCAAGCCGCTGGTGGACCCACGCGTCCTGATCCTCTTCGGCATGAGCATCTTCATCGTCTCGATGTGGATGCTGGGCCACCTGACCCCGCAGTCGGGCGAGCCGGACACGCGCGTCGGCCTGATCGTGCGCGGCCTGGGGCTTGGCTTCCTGTTCGCCCCCATCAACTTCGTCGTCTTCGCCGCCCTCAAAGGCCCCGAGATCCAGCAGGCGTCCGGCCTCATCAACCTCGCCCGCCAGCTCGGCGGGTCCTTCGGCATCGCCTATCTGAACACCTACATCTCCAACCAGGAAGCCTTCCACCGCACCAACATCGTCTCCTATCTGAACTCGGGAAACTCCTCCTTCCTCGCCCGGCAGGCCGCCGCCGCCGCCCACTTCACCTCCGCCGGATTCAGCGCGACCGGGGCGCAGCAAGTGGCCCTGCGCTCGATAGACCGCGTCGTCCAGATCAACGCGGCCACCATGTCCTACAACGACGCTTTCCTCCTGCTCGGCCTCACCTTCGTCGTCGCCAGCCCCGCCCTGCTGCTGCTGGGCAAGACCAAAAAGGCCCCGCCCGGCGGCGGCGGCAGGCACTGACCAGCGCCCTCTCGACAGTCAATCCGGCTCATGCCATAATCAGGAACCCTCACGCCGATCTGTGACAGCGTTGTGACAAGGTTCGCGGCGGCGCGATGTCCAAATCCTGGTCATCGCGACGCCTTTTCAGGTCACTTAGTTCTCACCGGCACCCACAGGGGTTCCTTGTTTTCAACAAAGCCGCTTCTCCTTGAGTAAGAGACTGGTGTTACGCAACTATGCCGAGCGGAGGGCCGAGCGGTTGAAAACCACTCGCTAGGAAAGGCGTTCTGCGAACGAGAAAACACAGAGAGAACGCCTCTTATCCCGTGGGCTGCTCTCGTCTGTCCGAAGGACACTTCTCCTAGCGAGCGGTTTTCAACCACTCGCCTTCCCTGCGTAACGTCAATAAGGAAGACAAATGCAAGCGAAATCTCTGATTACTTTGATGCTCTGGCTCATGCTGTCCGGAAACGCTACGCGCGCCACAGCCGCTTCCTTCATACTTGGGGACAACAACCGGCCCGCTGTCTGAAGATTTGTCTTCTCCGCCTACGATGCCTATGCCCTTGCCGTCAAATAGCATGGCGTGGACAAGCTCCAAAAGATCACAGCGCCGGATTTCACGATGCAGTTAGGCGGAAAAACCCTTTCGGGCAGAGAAGCGTTCATGGCGCTTGAACAGCCCTTGCAAGACTTGCAGAACACTGTCTTCTACGTCAGCATCCCGAAAGTAACCCTCACGAAGAACACAGCCGTTGCCCTCACTGTGGAGACGATGGGCCACAAGCTGGACGCCGACACAACGGTCACGACGAAGCAATACCGGACGCAGACTTGGCGGAAGACACCATAAGGGTGGAGGTTAGAAAAAAGTGACCAAAGGCCACCCCGAATCAGCGGTTCCAGTCCTATAATGACATACGTCATTGGCGCAAACCCCAAGACGCCGTTGACGATCAATAGGTCGGCGCTCGGCACGGACCTTGGCAGCCCGCCCACATCCGGCCCTGTCCTGGACTTGTACGGCCCTTACCTCGACGCGATGAGACGCCACAATGAGGCGACTTTTTCGGCGATCCTGACGCCCGATTTCAACTTCACCGATGCCGGCAAAGTCCTGAGCCGTCAAGCGTCCCTAAAATTGACCGGCCAGATCCATGGAGTGATGGAGGAATACCCGAGCTATTATTTGACGACTAATAAGCTGATTGTTAATTCCACCAAGGCGACGGCTGTTTCCATGTTCTTATCAGGTATAATAGTAGACAGATAATTAAACCACTGTAGGCGTAGACGGAGCGCCGGATCAAATTAGACGCGGGGACAAGCCGATGTGGATATTCAAAAAATGCGAAAATGAACTCCCAAGCCAATCTGTTCCCGCTTTAGCCTCGGCGGGGCTTCGCGCTCTTGTTAGCCCGGCCATTCATAGCCGGGTGGCCCCGAGGCCACCCACAACGAATACAAAATTTGCGAAAACGAAC
>JANLUQ010000314.1:0-1509 GCA_031363565.1 Armatimonadota bacterium
CTCGGAGTTTCTCAGCAGGATATCCGTCGTACGATATTCTAGGAACATTCGCCGCTTGCTTTTTTGTGTTCTCGCTTGTTTATTTCACAAGTCTCCGCATAAGGCTCCGCGGCACATGACCCGATCTCAGTCATGTCCGTCGGCTGCGGCCGGGCGCTGGCTGAGAAGGCTGGAGGCGACCTGGACGATCTCGTCGGCGAGCTGGGAATACGGCGACGCGGCTGGATCCGAGCTGAAGATGACCGGCTCGCCCCGGTGCGTTGCCTTTTCGATCTCAGTTCGGAACGGCAGGATTGTCTTGAAGACCCGCTCCGGGCCGAAAGTCATCTGCGTTTGGGCTAACACGACGCTGTGCATCGTGGTATTCATGACCTGCTTGTTGAGCACGGCACCGAGTAATAGCACGGGGTGCCGGTTGACCTTAGCGCACAGTGCACGGGTCTGGTTCAGCGCGGCGACGCCGGAGAGGGAATAGGTGGCGTCCACTGGGACGATAATGCCGTCGGAAGCCACCATGACATTGATGAGGATGTTGGAGATAGTCGGCGGAGAGTCGACGAAGATATAATCGAAGTCAGCCCGAACGCCGTCTAACGCCTCGTCCAGGACGATTTCCCGTTGAACAGGGAGAGTGTGTAAGCGACCTTCCACAAGGGCCAGGTCTATGTGGGCCGGGGCGATGAAGAGTCGCGGGTGTAGGTCAGGGAGAGGTCTGACGACATCAGAAAGTGGCAACCGGTCCCGGTCGCCCTCCGGCAGCAACACGCGCGCCATAGTCGGGGTGGTCTTCTCAGGGTCCAATCCGAGGCCCTGTGTCGCGTTGGCCTGGGGGTCCGCATCCACGACGAGGACCCGGTACCCGCGCTGGGCGAGCGCGCCGGCGAGCGTAATCGTGAGCGTGGACTTGCCGACGCCACCTTTGACGTTGACGAAGCTAATGGTTAGGCAGCGGCGGCCAGCATCGCGCTTGCGCTCCCGACGGATGTCGAAAAGCCGCCCGACGTCTTCGGACGTGTACCGGCGCTGCCGGCCAGGCGTGGTGGCCGACGGCTTAAACTCCCCTTTGCGATCCATGCGCCGCAGGGTTTCTATGGACAGGCCTGCCTGCTGTGCCACCTCACCGATAGTAAAAAGTTGCTTTGCCTCGGTTGGTGTGGATGCTTTAGCCAAATGCTACCTCTCCCTGCCTGACGCCCACGAGCGGAACAAACCTCTAGAAAGAGGCTCTTAATCGGTGGCTCGTCTAAGTTGTAAACATTATATCCGCAGAATTCTGTTAAGTCAACATATTATCTGAAAAAACCTAGTGACAAAAAAAGGCCGTGTAGGTTTTTGGTTGCTAAACGCGTGAAACAGCTGGTTCAGTGCCCTCTGGAAGCTAGCACATCTTTTCTTATCCTCCCGGCAAGATGGATTGGAAATTACGATGGTGAACTTACATATAGTTAAATTGACCGCCACAGCCTGGCCAGCGGTCGATGGCCTGATCTAGCCAGCGGCGGAGCGGGC
>JANLUQ010000317.1:0-3434 GCA_031363565.1 Armatimonadota bacterium
AAGCTGTCGGCACTGTACCACTACCCTGTTTTGGTTGTGTGGCTCTCTTTTTGAGAGTCGCTGGAGCCGCGAGTACTTGCCGTTTCGAACCTTCCACTTCTTCATGGCATCAGTCGCGCTTTCCCGCTTGATGTACCAGGAAACTGTGTAGTTGCCACAGCAGGAGCACTTCTCGTTGCTTCCAGTTGCCGGATACTGCTGTTGGCAACTGCCGCAGAAGTACATCTCGTCATCATAACTACTCGGCATTTTGTTTTCCTTTTGCGACAATGGCGGATGCCGTCGCCTTCTTTAGTGAGTGCATCGCTTCAACCCCTTCTATTATATGGTAAGTGGGGAAGGGTGTAAATACTTCAACGGGTAGTCTTTTGACCTACCCTAACGGGTGGGGTGGAAAAGTCAGGAGTGAGTGGTCAACCAGACGTGGGCGGCGGCGGTGCGGGTGGTGACTTCGAGTTTCTGAAAGATGTTCTTGCAGTGGAACTTGACGGTGTCCCCGCTGACGCAGAGGGCTTCGGCGATGGCCTTGTTGGCGTCGCCCTGGGCGATGTGGCGGAGGATGGTGCGCTCGGCGGGGGTGAGCGTAGCCAGCAGGGCGGACGGGGAGGTGTGGGAGGACAGGTCGGGGTGCAGGGGGAGCTGGTTGGCGCGTGTCTGGGCCTCGCAGCACTCGCGGTGGAGGCGGGCGATGGCGTCGGCAAGTCCGGGATCGCCGGGCGCAAGGAGGGGGCGCAGAGCCTCGATCTGGCCGCCCAGACGCTGGAGCATGGCGACGAAGGTTTCGGCCTGTTCCACGAGGGGGCGCAGGCGGTCGGCTTCGAGGGCGTCGGCGGCGCGCAGGCGGTAGCGCCAGGCGGCTTCGTCCCGTTCGCGGGTCAGGGCCATGCCCGCCCGGTCGGCAAGCCACTGGAGGGCGGCGACGGTCTCGGGGCCATAGAAGTGCGGCTCGTAGGTGTGGGCGGAGAGGACGCCGAGGACGGTCTTCCCGTCCTGGGCGCGGAGGGGGACGTGGAGAGCGGCGCGGCTGAGGCGTTCCATCTGGCCGAACATGACGCCGGCGACCGCGCCCGCTTCTTCTATGCTGTTCCAGACGACGGGACGCCCCGACCGGACGGCCTGGGAGGTGGGGCCGTTACCGAGCGGCAGCGTAACGGGCACTTCGTAGATGTCGCCGTCCACATTGTAGGCGAAGAAGAGGGCTTGGTCGGCCTCGGAGTAGAGGCAGACGTAAAAGGCGTCCACGGGGGCGAGGCGGGCGGCGGTGGCGTGGAGGAACTCGTACAGGCGGTAGGGGTTCTCGGGTTCCAGGCGGCGCATGTCCCGGTCGGCCTCCTCCAAGATCTGGACGAGGTGGGAGGAGAGGTCGCAGGGGCGTGGCTGGCTGTCTTGGGGCTGTTTCATCGGGCGCTTTCGGGCGGTGTTGCCGGGGCGGGCCTGGGCGGGCCGCTCCGCGCCGGAGATGGATGGCGCGGGATGGCGAGCGGCGCGAGGAAGAATGTGAAGAAGCCCAGGCCACCGCAGTGGAGGCACTGGAGCGGGGCGGACCGGGTCTCGGCGGCGCGATGGCCGCAGATCAGGCAGGTGTGTTTCTCGGAATAGATCTCGGAATAGATCTCGGAATAAACCATGGTAGTGCCTCTTGGCGGGGGGTGAAAACGATGGATACCTCCCGCGACAATCTATTTTAACAAAAAGTCAGGCAGGAAAACAGAACCTAAAAGACTAATTTACGCGTGTTTCTAACTTTCGGTGGGGGAAGAAAGGCGGAGAGCGTGGAGTTAAGGTTCCGGGAAGCGGCCCAAGCGGACTACAGGCCATTCTATGACAGTTGTTTTCTCCAGCACCGCGCGAATACGGCGGTGCAGGAGACGGTCAAGCACGAGTGGAGGGTCTTGCTGGAGAACGAGGCCACGGTCTCGATGGTGGTGGAGGATCAGGAGCGCCCGGAGGGGCGGCGGATCGTGGGCTGCGGCCAGATCGTGTTCGTCACGGATCAGTTCGTCCAGTGGATGAAATCCTTCCCGTTGCCGAACCTCAACATCCAGGTCTCGCACCCGATGCCGGGCGGTTCCTGCCCACTCCTCACGCTGCCGCAGGTCGCCCAAGCGAATGCGGGGGCGGGCCTGAACGGAGTGTTCACACGCTGGGGGCGGGCCGACGGGCTGCTGACGGAGGAGGAGAGCCGGGGGGTGGGTCGGTACATGCATGACTCTTTCATGGCGGTGATACGCGGCTACCAGTTTAAGGAACTCCTGATCCAAGCCTACACCCGGCCGGCCCATGAACAAGGCCTGCGCGCCGGGTTTCTGGACCGAAGCTGCGCCGACGACTGCCGCGCGCGGGGGGAGCAGTGCGACGCCCATTCCTTCCTGATGGGTCTGACGCGCGAGGAGGCCCGCGCGCAGGAGGGCTGCGTGATGAGTCATTACTTCATTCACAATCGCCCTCGGTTCGGCTTCGGGGCGCGGCAGCAGGAGATGCTGCGGCTGAGCTGCCTGCGTTCGGACCTCTCGGACGAGATGCTGGCGGAGACGCTGGCGATGAGTGTCAGCGCGGTGAAGAACTGGTGGCAGGCCGTTTACAAGCGCGTTTCGGCGGCCCATCCCGACTTGCTGCCTCCGACGGACGCGGTCAAGGCGCGCGGCCCGGAGAAGAGGCGTTGCCTGCTCCAATATCTGCGCGAGCACCCGGAAGAGCTGCGGCCCTACAAGCCGCGCCGGGTGTGAGGAAGGGGCGAGACAGCAAAAAAGCGACAACCCCTCGGGCTGTCGCTTTCTATCACGCTGCTTTGTTTGTCGCCTCAATTTCGGCAACGTGACTATAGTATGTCATACCTGCGGCGAGATGTCAAGGCTGCTCTGAGTGCTGCACTACGCGCGCAAGATGGTTTCCGATGACTATCCCGCCACTATTACGAACCTCTGCTTTCCTTTTGTTGGGTAAACTTGTCCCTGACCAATGCCCAAATGTCTCAGAATTGACGCATTTTCTACTCTGAAACTGGTTCTATTCTGCGATCGGGCCGGTCGGCGGATCGCCCTCTGCGGCCAGGGCCACCGACTCGGCCTCGGTGAAGAGGCGGGAGCGGACGAGGAACCGGACCCCCTCGGGCGCCTCGACCGAGAAGCCGCTGCCCCGGCCCGGCACGACATCCACGGTCAGGTGGGTATGCCGCCAGTATTCGAACTGCGGGCCGCTCATGTAGAAGGGGCAGCCGGCGACAGTGCCGAGGAAGACATCGCGGGAGCCGACCCGGAACTCGCCGAGCGGGTAGCACATGGGGGAGCTGCCGTCGCAGCAGCCGCCGGATTGGTGGAACATCAGCGGCCCGTGCTGTAAGCACAGGCGCTCCACCCAGGCGGCTGCCTCGGGGTTGATAGTGACACGTTCGATGGGCATGAGTGTTATCTTTCGGTGTCCGATCCTCTCCCGTC
>JANLUQ010000327.1:0-4575 GCA_031363565.1 Armatimonadota bacterium
CCGGGCCGTAAACGACCCGTCTGGGGGGCGAGACGCCGACCGCCCTGCGGGCGGGAGGGGAAGTCTTCTCTTCCGGTCGCAGACCGGTTGGCCGCAGGCCCCCCAGACCTGCCCTTCAGGGCGGGACTGCGTAACATCAGTTATACACTCTCAGTTAATGGCAGAGAAGACCAAGCAGCAGAACGCAAATCAAGTCTGGGAGGATCTCCGGTCCATGCCCGCATCCAAAAATAATCTCCCCGTCCGCGAAGGCCGGCTGCCGTTTCGGGGCTTTACTGACTGGTTCAAGAGCGTCGGGGGGCCGGTCGAGGCGGGCAAGTTTCCCGTGCTGGTGCTGCACGGCGGACCGGGCGCGGCCCATGACTACCTCGAACCCATCGAGGCACTCGCCGCCACGGGCCGCCCGGTCATCTTCTACGACCAGCTCGGCTGCGGCCAATCGGACCGCCCGCACGACCCATCCCTCTGGGAAGTCCCGCTCTTCGTCGAGGAGGTCGGGGCGGTCCGGCAGGCATTGGGGCTGGACCGGCTGCATATCCTCGGCCAGTCCTGGGGTGGGATGCTGGGCATGGAGTATGCCCTGACCCAGCCCGAGGGCCTGGTCAGCCTGATCATCGCCAATTCCCCGGCCAGCATGACCCAGTGGGTGTCTGAGGCGAACCGGCTGCGCGCCGCGCTTCCCGAAGAGGTCCAGGAAACGCTGCTTCAGCACGAGGCGGCGGGGACGACCGCCTCGGCGGACTATCAGGAGGCGGTGGCGGTCTTCTATGGGCGTCATGTCTGCCGAACCGACCCGCTGCCGGAGTGTGTGCAGCGCTCCTTCGCCCAGATTGATGCCGACCCGGAGGTCTACCACACGATGAACGGCCCCTCCGAGTTCCACGTCGTGGGGCGGCTGAAGGGATGGGACATCACCGGGCGTCTAGGCGAGATCGCGGTGCCGACCCTGGTGCTGTCGGGGCGGCATGACGAGGCGACGCCGCTGATCGCTCAGACGGTGCAGCAGGGCATCCCCGGTGCCGAATGGGTGCTGTTCGAGGAGAGCTCGCACATGCCGCATGTGGAAGAAGCGGAGCGTTATCTTGAAGTGGTGGATGCGTTCCTGACACGCATCGAACGGGCAGCCTAAAATATCCACACGGCAGTTTAAAAGAGCAGCGCGCGGGGTGCGACGCATCCTCGCGGCGTTCGCGAAAATCGCCATGAACACACCTCCCTCAAAAAATTCCCCCTCAAAAAATTCCCCTGCCCTGAGCGACGGGGCCGCCCAGGCCGCCGCGCAGGCCCGGCCCTGGGCCGAGAGGCTGGCGCGGCTGGGGTATGCGGCCAAGGGGCTGATCTATCTGATCGTCGGCGTCCTCGCCGCCGAAACCGCGCTGGGGCGGGGCGAGCATCCGACCAACACACAGGGCGCCCTGGACGTCTTGCTGCATGCGCCTCTGGGCCGCCCGCTGCTGGCGATCGTCGCCGTGGGGTTGGTGGGGTATGCGCTCTGGCGGCTGGCCGAGGCGCTGCTCGATGCGGAAGGGGAAGGGAAGGATGCCAAAGGGGTCGTGACGCGGGTCGGTTACGCCGCCAGCGGCTTGATCTATGGCGGCCTGGCCTGGACCGCAGCGCGGCGGGTGTCCGGGGCATCGGTTGACCGAAGCGACTGGGCGCAGGTCCAGGCCGCGCATCTGCTGTCTACATTCGGGGGCCGGTGGCTGCTGGGAGGCGCGGGCCTGATCGTGCTGGCCGTCGGTCTGTACGGCCTCTATGCGGCCTGGGCCGCGCCGTTCCGCGACACGATGACCGTGCCGGCGCGGCACACGCGGTGGGTGATCGGGCTGGGGCGGTTCGGGTTCGGGGCGCGTGGGGTCGTTTTCAGCCTGATCGGCGCTGACCTGCTCCGGGCGGCGTTCGCTGCGAACGCATACCAGGTACGCGGGATGCAGGGGGCGCAGGCGGGGCTGGAACACCAGCCCGGCGGGGCATGGCTGCTGCTCTGCGTGGCCGCAGGTCTGACGGCGTATGGAGTCTTTATGCTGGCCGAGGCGCGCTGCCATCAGATCCGTATCCCGGTTGTGAGCGACTCGTGACGCCGGCGTTCCGGTTCCATTCTGTGCCCGATGTTGCTACATCGGCAGCACGTTCCGCTTGGCGCTCAATATCTGGCTGCTATGGTGCCGCGCTGCGGTGGAGATCAGAAGCGTTTCCCGTAAAGACGTACCCGCCCGGTAGGACTGCCCAAAGGGGGTGTCGGCGATCGCAAGCCTCCACTCAAGTTCACGGATCGCCCGTGTCCAGGTCTCAGAAAGCGGCGTTGGCTGCGACATCGGCGTGGTCATGGGTCAGCCTTCTCTACGATCCACGGACTAGCGATGATTCCCCATCCGCTCCCACATTTCCTGCCAGGAACCTTCCTCCCACCCGCCAGGGTTCTTGTCTCATGGCACTCTCACTTTCTGTCCTCGATCTGGTCCCCGTTTCTTCGGGCATGACGGCGGCGCAAGCATTGCGAAACACGCTCGACCTGGCCCGTCGGGCCGAGGCGCTGGGCTATACCCGCTACTGGCTGGCGGAGCACCACAACATGCCCGGCATCGCCGGGTCCACGCCGGAGATTTTAATCGGGCAGGTGGCCCGCGAGACAGCTCGGATGCGCGTCGGCTCGGGCGGGGTCATGCTGCCGAACCACGCGCCGCTGAAAGTCGCCGAGTCGTTCCTGACCTTGGAAGCGCTTTTTCCCCAGCGCATTGACCTGGGCATCGGGCGGGCAGCGGGGACCGACCCGCGCACCGCCTCGGCCCTGCGTCGGTCGGCCTCGGGGGCTGGGGCAGACGATTTGCCCCAGCAGCTCGATGACCTGTTCGCATTCGCGGGCGGCGGGTTTGGGGACAACCACCCGTTCCGGTCGGTCGCTGCCGCCCCCGTGGGCGTGCCGCTCCCACCCGTCTGGCTGCTCGGGTCAAGCGACTACAGCGCCCGCCTCGCCGGGGCGCGCGGGCTGGGGTTTGTCTTTGCCCACCATATCAACCCGGACGGCGCGGCGGAGGCGATGCAGATCTACCGCGAGAACTTCAGCCCCTCGGGCCATCTTGCGGCGCCCCAGGCGATCATAACCGCCTCGGTGATCTGCGCCGAGACGGCGGAGCAAGCCGAAGCGCAAGCACCCACGCTGGACCTCGCCTGGCTGCGGCTGCGGCGCGGCAGCCCCGCCCCATTCCCCACGGCGGACGAGGCGCGGGCCTACCCTTACACCTTCGCCGACCGGGTGCAGGTGCGGGACACACGTCGGCGGCTGATTCTCGGGGCCCCGGAGGCCGTCCGGGCGCAGGTCTGCCGCCTGGTGTCCGAGACGGACGCCGACGAGGTGATGGTGACGACGATCACGCACGGCCACGCGGAGCGGCTGCATTCGTATGAACTTCTGGCACAGGTATTTGAACTGGACGGGGCCTGAGGGGCGCTAGGGGAAGTTGGTATGCGGGCTGTATCTCGGGGTAGCCCGCACCGCCCTCATCGCGTGGGCACTCCGTCTGGAGCCAATCGAGGAAGCCCGACGCGGTAAGCTGCCCGCCCAGATGCGAGGTCGGCTCGGTCAGGATGACGGCCACGCCCGATCGGGCCAGGTCCTCGGCAGCGGTCACCCCGCCCAGCCCGCCCCCGACGACGAGCACCTAGCAGGTGGGAACGTCGCCACCGGGTCGAGCAGACACAGGGCAGCGAGGCTGAGGACACCAGGCAGACGGAGTTTGTTCACCCACTGTTCTTATTCAGGCCTATCCTGTGTGTACCCGCCGGATCGCCCCCGCGCTCTGGACGATGGCCACAGCGAGATTTTGTGAAACAATCGCGAGACGTTTCCAGGAGCGACTCTGAGTACGGAGACTAAAGGGTGGGGGCGTTCAGCGGGCGAGAATGAGACGCAGAGGTTGTGGACGGTCATCTAAGCCAATTGGGACCGCTCATGCGCGTCTTGACTTTTAGCCTGCCCTATGATATACTATATCTACGTTGCAAAATTGACGGCAACAAAGCAAGCAGCGTACCGAGAGCGGCGACCTAAAGGGTCGGCGCTTTTTTGCTGTCTCCGCTCTTCCTCCATCCCGGCCTTCCCAACTGCCCCGCGTGTGACAAAGTTCACAGGTGCGGCGTGACGCCCGCCTCAGCCGCCTCCCCCGTTCCCGTCTATAATAAGCACATCAACGAAATCGAGGCGGACGGAACACAGGGGACACGATCATGCAGCAGGCCATCTACAACAACAGCAGCATCAGCAACATCAGCAGCATCAGCAACTCGGGCCGGACGGCGAGTGCAGACACGACGGAGACGGCGGCGCATGGGGCTGGGATCGTCCGTTGGATCGCCCGCCGGTGGGACCTGGTGGGGGTGCTGACGCTGATGGGGTCGAGTGCGGCCTGTTGCTACAGCCCCAGATGCGCCAGAGCGAAGACGCCGTAGGCCGCGCTCGACCCCATCAGCGCCAGCACGCCGACCATGTCCCACCGGCGGGCGATCCAACGGACGATCCCAGCCCCATGCGCCGCCGTCTCCGTCGTGTCTGCACTCGCCGTCCGGCCCGAGCTGCTG
>JANLUQ010000338.1:0-4040 GCA_031363565.1 Armatimonadota bacterium
ATAAAAGAGAAATGTAGGGGCGCTGCTTGCCGCGCCCTGTTCTTCGCACACGCAGGTTCTTCGCACACGCAGGTTCTTCGCCCGCGCAGGTTCTTCGCCCGCGCAGGCGGGGGCTTGCACTTCTAAAGCCCCGCCGTTTAGGGCGGGGAGTGCGAAGCGTTAGCAAAAAATACCATGCCCCAAATCACCCCTGACACCTTTCACGACCTGCGCCGCGCGCCCGACAGCATCACCGTCTTCACCGAGGCCGGGGAGCAGACGCTCCAAGCCGCCCTGGATGGGCGCTGGCAGGGCGCGGACGTGGAAGTCACGACCCTCCCCACCCCGGGCGGACTGGGCGTGACGCTGTCCGCCCCAACGTCCGCCGTCACGCGCCTGCGTCTGCGATGGCGGGGCAGGACGGATGGCATCCGCCTGATCCTGGGCGATGCCTGGGAGCGCGGCTACGGCGACCTGGAGTGGCGCGGCGTCACGCCCGATCGTGTCCTGCCCTGGTACTGGGCGGCCTGGGATGGGCATCAGACGCACAGCTATGGTGTACGCACCCTCCCCCACGCCTTCTGTTTCTGGCAGGCCGACTCGGAAGGCATCAGCCTGTGGGCGGATGTGCGGAGCGGCGGGCGCGGGGTTCAGCTCGGGGCACGCGTCCTGGACGTCTGCGAGGTGCTGTGCCGGCACGGCGCTGAGGGTGAGTCGCCCTTCGATGCCCTGCGCGCCTTCTGCCGGCAGATGTGTCTTACGCCGCGTCTCCCCGACCACCCGGTCTATGGGCACAACGATTGGTACTACGCTTACGGCAATATCTCAGCGGCGCAGGTCCGCGAGGACGCCAAGCGCGTCGTTGACCTGTCGCCGACGGGACAGAACCGGCCCTATGCCGTCATTGACGCCGGGTGGTATCCCGGCGACAACCTGGGCGGTTCGGATGGGGGCATCTGGGACCGGGGCAACGAGAAGTTCCCGGACATGGCGGGACTGGCCGCCGACATCACGCGCATCGGGGCGCGGCCGGGTATTTGGATACGTCCCCTGACAGCGGCCCTGGATGCACCCGTAGGATGGCGGCTATCCCGCGACCCGCTCTTCCTTGACCCAACCGTCCCCGAGGTGCGCGAAAAGATCGCCGCCGATATCGCCCGGCTGACGACATGGGGATATGGGCTGATCAAGCACGACTTTACCACCGACGACATCTTCGGGCGCTGGGGCTTCGAGATGGGTGCGACGCTGACCGACGAGGGCTGGACCTTCGCCGAGGGGCAGGGGCGCACGACCGCCGAAGTAATTTTGGACCTCTACCGGACGATCCGGGCGGCGGCGGGCAGCGCGCTGATCGTCGGCTGCAACACGGTCGGGCATCTATCGGCGGGCCTATTCGAAATGAGCCGCATCGGTGACGACACCAGCGGGCAGGAGTGGGCGCGGACGCGGAAGATGGGCGTCAACAGCCTGGCCTTCCGTGCCCCCCAGCACGGCGCGTTCTTCGTCGCCGACGCCGACTGCGTGGGGATCACTCAGGCCCTCCCGTGGGACTTCAATCGGCAATGGCTGGACCTGCTGGCGCGCAGCGGGACGATGACACTGGTCTCGCTCGACCCGGCCGCCCTCGGCCCCGATCAGGCGCGCGACCTGCGCGCCGCCTTCGCGCTGGCATCCGAGGTGCAGCCATTGGGGGAACCGCTAGACTGGCAGGAAACTCTTCTCCCCTGCCGGTGGCGCTTCGGGAATCAGGAAGTGCGTTACGATTGGGTGGGATCGGAAGGGGTGTCACCATTTTGAAGAACCGATTGAAGGACCGGCAGTGGATAATGGGGGCGCTCGCGGTGATGATGCCCCTGGCAGGCGTCTCAGTTCGAGCGCAATCGATTGGGGCGCAATTCTTTGGTCCCGCCGTGGGGCACAATGCGGCAGTAACCTCCGGCACGAGCAGTGTTGACATCACCTTTCAAGCCGCCGAGTGGCCCAACGCCTCATGGTCGGCGGGAGAGGGCAAATCCTGGGACTGGCGCGGCCATGCCACACTGGTCTTTAATGCCGCCAACCCCAGCCCCGATGTGATGGACTTCAATATCCGCATTGACGACGACCTGAGGGCAGACGGCGTCCAGCACTGCCACACAGCGTCGGCCAGCCTGGGGGCGGGAAAGTCCGGCACCTTCTTCGTGGATTTGGGCACCCCGGACTCGAAGGCGATGATGGGCATGAACGGCGGTCCGCCCGCATCAGGCCGGGCCGGGCTGACCGCCATGAGCGGCAGCGGCGCGGTGGACGCCGCCCACATCGTCGCGTTCCAAGTCTTCATGCACCAGCCTACTACGCCGCGCCACCTGCGCCTGAGCCGCCTGCGTCTGCTGCCGACGCTCCCGGCGGGCGACCTCTATAAAGGCATCGTAGACCGCTTCGGCCAGTATACGCGCGCGGATTGGCCGGGCAAGCTGCATTCCGAAGCGGAGTTCACCACTCGCCGCGATGCCGAGGCTGCGGCGCTTGCCGCCGCGCCCGCCCTGCCGGGCCGTGACGCCTGGGGCGGCTGGGCGGACGGACCCACCCTGCCCCACACCGGCTATTTCACGACGACAAAGCGCGACGGCCGCTGGTGGCTGGTGACTCCAAGCGGCCATTTGTTTTTGTCGTGGGGCACTGATGCCACACGGATGGGCGGCGAGACCATCGTGGAGCCGCGCACCACCCTGTTCGCCGAACTCCCCGCGCCCACGGACCCGCTGGCGCGCTTCTACGGCCGGACCGATCACGTCCTGTACGGCCCCTTCAGGTCCGGCAAGACGTTCGACTTCTACCGCGCGAACCTGTTCCGCAAGAACGGGCCGGACTATGAAGCCGTCTGGCGAAAGACGACGCTGGCCCGGCTGAAGTCCTGGGGCTTCAACACGGTCGGCAACTGGTCCGACGAGGCATTGGGCGCGGCCCATGAAGTCCCCTATGTCGGCACATTAGGCGTCGGTGGCGACCACGCCCGCCTCGCGTCCGGCTCGGACTACTGGGGCAAGATGCACGACCCCTTCGACCCGCAGTTCGCGACCGACTGCGACACGTCGTTCCGGGACAAGGCCACGCGGCTAAAGGGCGACGCCTGGTGCCTCGGCTACTTCGTGGACAACGAGCTGTCCTGGAGCGGCGGGGGCGTGGACGGCGGCCGGTGGGGCCTGGCCTACGGCGCACTGGCTGCACCCGCCGAGCAGCCCGCCAAAAAGGCGCTGCTGGCGCAGCTCAAAGCCAAATACGGCACAATCGAGAAGCTGAACACGGCCTGGGGGACGACGCTGGCAAATTGGGACGCCCTCAACACGCCTTACCAGGCCAGCCAAACACCTAACGACGCCCAGAAAGCCGACATGGGCGAGTTCGTCCATGCCTTCGCGGCCAAATACTTCACCACCGTGCGTGACACTTTGAAGAAGTACGACCCGAACCACCTGTACCTCGGCTGCCGCCTGGCGAACTACACGCCCGAGGTCGTCCGCGCCTCCGCCGAGGTCTGCGACGTCGTCTCCTTCAACATCTACCAGCCGCGCCTCGACCCAAAGGCGTGGGCCTTCACGCGGGACCTGAACAAGCCCTGCCTTATCGGCGAGTTCCACTTCGGCGCGCTCGACCGGGGCCTCTTCCACCCCGGCCTCGTCTCGACGCCCAACCAGGCCGCCCGTGCCGCCATGTTCAAGGACTACATCCAGTCCGTCACCGACAACCCCGCCTTCGTCGGCGCGCACTGGTTTCAGTATATGGACGAGCCATTAACGGGCCGGACGCTGGACGGCGAAAACTACAACATCGGCTTCGTCACCGTCACCGACACCCCCTACCCGGAGATGGTGCAAGCCGCACGGGGCGTTTTTGGGGAGGCGTATGCGCGGCGAGCCTCTCCCCGGCGCGAGCGCCGACCCTCCCCTGTTAAGGGAGGGTGAGATACAGTACGGAAGGAAAGCCGCAGAAGGCTTCCCGTGCCGCATCCAAAACCCGCCGGGAACGCGCTTGCGTTTTCCTGGGGTGTTTGCTATAATTCCAGCAGGCAGCCGAGCGGG
>JANLUQ010000352.1:0-2077 GCA_031363565.1 Armatimonadota bacterium
CGCATTTCACGCTGCGGAAGGCCGTGACTAGTTCTCGCATCTCGTCCTCCCGCACCGTTCGCACATCGAGCGCAAGCCAGCCGTCCGCCAGCATCGCCATGACCGGCGGGTCGTGCCGACGCAGCGCCGCTGCTAGCTCGACAACACACATCGCCTCAACCTGGACCTGCACCAGTTTCGTCGGCAGTGGGACCGTCGGCAGCGCGCCGCCGCCGGTGTAGCCGACGCCGTCTGTCAGGCGCGTTTCGAGGCCGGGCAGCTTGGCGAGGGCATTCCGCAGGTGACGGGCGCGGCGGGTCAGCTCCTCCTTGCTCCGCGAGAGCATGTGCAGGACGGGGACAGTCTCAGTCAAATGCTCCTCGTCCTCATACAGCCTCAGCGTCGCCTCCAGTGCGGCCAGTGTCAGCTTGTCCGCCCGCAGGGCGCGGAACAGAGGGTGCGAGGCCATCAGCGAGATCGGGGCGGCCTTGCCTAGAAGTATCCCGCATTGCGGCCCGCCCAGCAGCTTGTCGCCGCTGACCATCGCCACGTCCACGCCTGCCTTGATCATCTCCGTGACAGTCGGCTCATAGGGCAGGTCAAAGCGCGTCACGTCAACGAGGGCGCCGCTGCCCAGATCGTTCATCACCAGCAGCCCGTGCTCCTGTCCCAATGCCACGAGTTCCGGCGGTGATGCCTCTTCGGTGAAGCCGATGATGCGATAATTGCTGGCATGGACTTTCAGCAATACCTTCGTGTCCGCCGTGACGGCCTTCTTATAATCCCCGAGGCGCGTCTTGTTGGTCGTCCCGACCTCGACCAGTCGCGCCCCGCTCTGCGTAATCACGTCCGGCACGCGGAAGCCGCCGCCGATCTCGACCAGCTCCCCGCGCGAGATGATGACCTCGCCGCCTTGCGCTGCTGCCGTCAGGGCCAGCAGCACCGCTGCCGCATTGTTGTTGACGACCAGGGCGGCCTCGGCCCCGGTCAGACGCTTCAGCAGTTCCCCAATCTGCCCGCCCCGCCCGCCGCGCTTACCCGTCGCCAGGTCGAGTTCTAGATTGGAATAGTTCCGGGCGGCGCTTGTCACCGCCTCCACCGCCGCCGCCGCCATCGGCGCACGGCCCATGTTCGTGTGGATAACAATTCCCGTCGCATTGATGACCCGCTGCAAACGCCGCAGATCGCTCGCCGCCAGCCGCCGCTTGATGGCCTCGAAGATGCCCGCCTCATCAAATGGCGGCGCGGCTTCTCCTGCTAAAACTTTCTGGCGCAGGGTGTCCAGCTCCGCCCGCACCTCGTCTAAAACGACCGGGCGGGGCAAGTCGGCCAGCAGCGCCCGCGCCGGCTCGGTTTCGAGCAGGACATGGACTTTGGGCAAATGACGTAGGTTGGCTTCGTTGTTGTCGGCGATGGGCATTTGGGCGAAAATCAGTTCTTAAAAGAGGGAGGCAGCGCGCTGTTGAGGCATTCAACTTCCCCGGCGTCTTCCGGCGTCAGCCATTTGACGTGGCCATCTATGTACGAGTAGTTACCACCACCTGAATGTAAGGTGCTACCCGTGAAGCCACGGCCACAGGACGTTTTAGGCACAAGGCGGCAGTAGTGATAAACATCATCCGGAGTGACCCACCCCGCGTCCGTGTTGAGCATAATCGTCGTTGTATTGACCAGCGATGTCTCCGCCACTCCACGCATTCCCTTCCGGTTGATCGTGTTCAAACGTCCCCAGGCATAGGTGTAATCTGTTGCCTCCAGAGCGACCTGAGGTGAGGAATGGCTCGGCGCATCGGAAGGTGCGGATGGGCAGAAGAATACCTGAGACGTCTTCAGGTAGGGGAAGATCAACTGCTGCCATTGAACAGCGTCAGCCACAGAACCATCCGCGTTTTTCCCTTGGTAAGCTTGCGGCGGATAGGTGTTGCCGTTCTCCTGGACATATTGCTGCATCGCTAGGCTAATCTGATGCAAGTTGCTCTGGCAGACCGTCCGCCGGCCCCGCTCCCGCACCGACGCGAAGACGGGGAACAGGATGGCGGCAAGGGCCGCCACGATGGCGATAACGACCAGCAGTTCGATCAGCGTGAACCCGGCCCGT
>JANLUQ010000362.1:0-1671 GCA_031363565.1 Armatimonadota bacterium
GGCGACGCCGGTCGTGCTGCCGGTGCTGCGCCAATACGGCGGCTGCCGGTCGTGGGTCGAGATGGCCGAGCCGGTATCGACGGTAGGGGCAGTCCCCGCCGTCTCGGACGAGCGCTACGAGCGCCGCCGCGCTTTGACACTGCGGCTTTTAGAAGGAGATTAAAAAATGGCAGTCTGTGAATTCCACCTGGATCAAGGCAATGTGCTGGAAAAGATGATCTCGTTCACGGCGATCGTGCCCGAAGGTAAGGCCGGGCCGTTCCCCGTCTTCTATTTGCTGCACGGCCTGTCCGACGACCACACCGCCTGGACCCGGCGGTCGAGCATCGAGCGGTACGTCGCGGGCCTGCCGCTGATCGTCGTCATGCCCAACGGCGAACGCGGCTTCTACACCGACGCCAAAGACCGGCCCAAAGCCGCCTTCGAGACGAACATCGTCCGCGACATCGTCGGCTTCGTGGACCGGACCTTCCAGACCATCCCGA
This sequence comes from Armatimonadota bacterium, assembly GCA_031363565.1. GTDB lineage: Bacteria > Armatimonadota > Armatimonadia > Armatimonadales > Capsulimonadaceae > JANXMY01. The sequence continues at coordinate 486 of JANLUQ010000362.1, forward strand.
CGCGCGAGGGCCGCGTGGTCGCCGGGCTGTCCATGGGCGGCTACGGGGCGGTCAAGCTGGCCCTCAAGTATCCCGATATGTTCAGCGCCGCCGTCAGCCACTCGGGCGCGGTCGGCTTCGCCCGGCGCGACTTCGATGCCGACGGCGACTGGGGCCGCGAGTGGACGCCTGTCTTTGGCCCCTCCCCGGTGGGTGGCCCCGATGACCCGTTCGCCCTGGCCGAGACGATCGACCGCGCCCACCTGCCCGCCCTGCGGATAGACTGCGGCGTGGACGATTTTCTCATCGAAGAAAACCGCGCCTTCGACGCGCATTTGACTTCCCTAAATATCCCCCACGAATACGAAGAACACCCCGGCGGGCATAGCTGGGAATATTGGGACGCGCATGTTCAGGAAACCATCGCCTTCTTCAAGCGCGTCCTGAAGCTGGGGGAAGAAGACCCAGCGGCGGGGCAGCCGGAGTGACGGGCTAAGGCTTGACGGCCCGGATGAACGCCCCCATGATCCTGCCGTCCAGGGCGGCCTTCTCCGCAGCAGGCAGGGCGGCGATGGCGTCGGCGGCGCAGGCGGAGCCTTCTAGGTCGGAGAACAGGTAGCGGCGGGTCGGCTCGACGCCCGCTTCCGCGAAGCCTGCGTCGGCCAGTCGGTGCAGATAGTTGCCCACTTCCAAGGCCCCAGCCACGCAGCCCACATAGGATTCCATGTCGGCGCGCACGGCGTCGGGCAGATCCCCCTCCACCACCACATCGGAGACGGCGAACCGGCCTCCCGGCCGGAGCACGCGGAACGCCTCGCGCAGAACGGCGTCCTTGTCGGCGGACAGGTTGATGACGCAGTTGGAGATCACCACGTCTACGGATGCGTCAGGCAGCGGAATGGCCTCGATGTGGCCTTTGAGGAAGGTGACGTTCTGCGCGCCCGCCTCGGCCTTGTTTTTCTCGGCCAGGGCTAGCATCTCGTCGGTCATATCCAGGCCGAATGCCCAGCCGCCGGGCGAGACGCGCCGGGCCGACAGCAGGACATCGATCCCGCCGCCGCTGCCTAGGTCCAGCACGATCTCGCCCGGAACCAGGGTCGCAAGCGCCGTGGGGTTGCCGCACCCCAGCGATGCCAGCAGGGCAGCCTCGGGGATCTGGTCGGCCTCCGCCTGGTCATAGAGCCCGCCGGTGATCGTGTCGCCCCCG
>JANLUQ010000405.1:0-4109 GCA_031363565.1 Armatimonadota bacterium
GTCACCCTGCGGCTCGACATGCCGGCGATGCCGATGGGCGACAATGGGGTGACGACGCGCGCGATGGCGGCGGGGATTTACACCGGGACGGGCCGGTTCACGATGGCCGGGGCATGGCGCGTGACGGCATCAGCCGCGAAGGGGCCGGAGCGGGCAGCGCGGGCCTTCCCTGTGGAAGTGAGATAGGCGCAAGTGAGATAGGCGGGTGCGATGAGCATGCATGAACTGAGCACGAGCGAGGAGGGGCGGGAATCCGGCGGTGTCGGCGGCGGCTGGCTTGGGACCTACTCCTACAAAGGGCTGCTCCAGACGCAGCCGCCGGTGCGGTTCGAGGCGACATTCACCGAGCCGAACGGCGAGGGCAAGTTCCAGGGGACCATCCTCGACGATCACGGCCTGGGGGAGGCGAATGTCGCGGGCAGTCAGAGCGGGCGGGGCGTCCGGTTCTCCAAGTGCTATCGCCAACGCAGGAAGATGTCCCTCTCCTACGAGGGCACCCTGGCAGATGACGGGCGCACGATGCAGGGGATATGGCGGATCGCGGACATGGCACACGGCGTCTGGGATGCCCGCCGCCTCTGGTCCGAGGCCGGCGGCGCGGCGGCGACCGAGGAGACTGAGGAGCGGGAAGTGGTGCGCGTTCGGGAAGTAGTTCGGCTGGGATGAAAGTAGTTCGGCTGGAACGAGCGACGTGATGACCGACTCGCTCTATCTTGGGTTCCTGGCGCTGGGACTGGCAAGCGGCTTCTCGCACTGCATCGGCATGTGCGGGATTTTCGTCGTCTCCTATGCCGGGGTGCCCGGTAAAGGGGAGACGCGGCGGCTTCTCCACCCCGCCCGGCACGCACTGTTCCACGGCGGGCGGCTGGCCGCGCTGGCCTCCTTGGGGCTGGTCGGTGGGTCCATCGGCGCATTGGGACACCGCTGGGCATCGGCGCAGGGCGCGGTCAGCCTCGCCGTCGGCGTCGTCATGCTCGGCCTGGCCCTGGGTCTGGCCGGCTTCGTGCCGCGCTTCCGGCTGCCCGAGCCGGATGTGCTGGGGGCGGGCGGCGGGCGGCTCAGGCGTGTCTACCTACGCGTCTTGCAGTCGCGCAGCGCGCTGAAGCCGCTGGGCGTCGGCGTCTTCGTCGGCCTGCTGCCCTGCGGCCTGACCTACAACGCCCTCCTTGCGACCTTCGCACTGCACCCGCTCTCGGGCGCCCTCTTGATGCTCTGCTTCGGGCTAGGGACAGTCCCCGGCCTGCTGGCCCTGGCTCTGTTCGGCAACGTCTTGTTCGGCGGCCTGCTGATGCGACTGCCGTTCCGCCTCGCCATGACGCGCATCTCAGCCCTCTTCATGGCCGCTCTTGGCTTGGCCTTTTTGTGGCGTGGATGGGTGAGTCTTTAGACGGAAACCACCACCAGCCCTGAAGGGCCGAGACAGGTGTGCAGCTAAAACACTCCGCTGTTCGGTATCATCCGCTATTCGAGTTTGTTTCACAGGAGAGCACCGTAATGACCAAGCAGATCGTGGCGGCACTCGCCGTCGGCATCACCCTCTTTTCCGCCTCGGCGGGAATGGCGCAGCAGAAGCCGGCGATGCACAAGCCCGCGGGCAAGATGACGGCAGCTAAGACCGTCTATATGTGCAGGGACTGCAAGGAGTACTTCTCGGCCATGCAGGCCAAGAAGATGGGCTACAAGGATGGCATGGGCCACAAGCTAACTAAGGTGGCCAAGGCGCCCACCGGCTTCATGGATGGCTCCAAGGCGAAGATGTAGCCCCGTGTTGGCAGGCAGAAGCGGTGGCAGGCCAGACGGCCCGCCGCCGCTTCTGTGTCCGTTTTCCGTCTTTTCGGGGCAAGTCGGGTATACTGGTAGGCATATTATGAAAGAAAGCACACTCACATCGGAAGAGCGGCGGGACGCAATCACGGTCGCCGCCGAAGACAAAAAGGCCAATTATATCACGTCCCTGGATCTGCGTGGCAAGACAGTCATCGCCGACTTCTTCATTATCTGCTCGGGCACATCGAATATCCACATCCGCTCGGTCGCGGACGGTATCATGGAGGCCATGGAGAAGCGGGGCATCCGGCAGCGCCGGATCGAGGGCTACAGCGAGGCAACCTGGGTGCTGCTCGACTACGGCGACAACATCGTCCATGTCATGTCCGAGGAGCAGCGGTCATTCTATGGACTGGAAAAGCTCTGGACCGGACAGGCGCCCCCGGAGCGTGAGCCGGACCGCCTCGAAGGTATGGGGGTCGGCGAGTTCGAGGAGGACGAGGAAGACGACCTAGACGAAGAAGATGAGGACGGAGAGGGCAAAGAGGACGGGGAAGAATTAGAAGGCAACGGGGAGGCCCGGCATGGCCGCGCCGCCTGATCCGGCCCATCCCGGCGGGACGCCGCCGCCTCGCCCACTCCCGCCCCGCCTCCCCAAGCGCGACTATGCCGCCGAGGAGGAGGCGGGGCGGAAACTGACGAACGCCCATATCCTCCTTCGGCGCGGGTTGGCGATGGAGGCAGAAGCGTCCGTGCGGGCGATCCTGGCGGAGCGAGCGGGAGATGCCGCCGCGCATGAGCTGCTGGGCGACGTGCTCGCGGCCCGTGATGACTGGGAGGCGGCGGCCGCCGCGTATCAGGCCGCGCTGGTTCATGAGCCGGGCCGGGCCTCGGCGGAAACGAAGTTCGGCAAGGCGATCCTGCGCCGGGCGGAGCGTCAGCGGCAGGAGAAGCTGGGCGTGGCCTATGCGGCGACCGACACGGCGATGGTGCGCCGCGAAGGCGGGGCGCGCGGTGCATGGCCAGTCATCCTGGGGTCGGTGATCTGCCCTGGCTTGGGTCAAGTCGTCCAGGGCCAGACAGTCAAGGGCAGCATCCTCATCGGCGTCTTCCTGCTGGGGCTTTTGCTCCTGGCCCTGCTGCCGCACGAGGGATCGGGCCGCTCTTATTTCGGCCCTGCCTTCTGGCTCGTCACTGCCCTGCTGGCCGGCGACTGGCTCTATGCCGTCGCCGATGCCGTCCAAGCTTCGTCCGGGAAAGAAGACGGACCCCGCTGAAACAAAACCTCCCCCCCGTTGTCTGAGAAGGCAGCAAGACGAAGCGATCTATTACCGAGCGACCTATTACCGAGCGATCTACTACCGACAGGAGATAACTGCATTGCAACTACGACAACGCCGAGCCGGGATCCTCTCCGCTCCTGTGGCGGCGCTGCTGGGGGCCGGGGTGGTGCTGACAGCGCTGCTGGGCGCCGGCTGCGGCAGCGGCGGCAGCGACCCGACCGCCCGGCTTCGCGGCGTGGACCTGTCCCCGACGGCGGGCACGGCCGGTGTGTTGGCGAACAGCTACGCGCTAGGCGGTGACCTCAACTTCGGGCAGGGCAGCCCCTATATCTATGCCGGCCAGGGGGTCTCGACCTTCGGGTTCACGACCAGCACCGCCACGGCCCCAGGCGTGAGCGTTACCTACCCGGCCAGCCCGACGCTTAGGCTCAACAACAATTCGTTCTATACCGCCTACCTGATCGGCCTAGCCGCTCTGCCGGACATCACCCTCGGCAAGCCCGACCCGCGCCTCCTCCAGACCGTCGTGACCGGCGACCGTGGGGCAGCAGCCGGCTACACCACCGCCGCGTCCTACACCGACCCGCCTTCGGGCCAGGCCAATGTCCGCATCCTGAACGGCGCCCCCGATGCTGGCCCGGTGGATGTGCTGATCAATGGCAAGCCAGCCTTCCCCGGCGTCGTCTATCCTCTTCCCCCCAAGCGTGTCCTCCTCACCGACCCGACTGTGCCCGCCGCGATTCCGGTCACGCTATATCAGGCTTTCCCCTCCGGGACCCTCTCGGTGCAGGTGAATACCGCCGGGACAGCTACCGTACTCGTTCCTGCCACGAGCATTTCTGTCTCTAGCGGCAGGTCCTATACCCTCGTCGTCACGGAGCCGACCACCGCGCCCACCTACAGACTGTACACGTCGAGCGACCAGGAGTAGACGGATCCATCCTCTCCCCGGCACAAGTGCCGACCCTCCTCCCAAAGGGAAGGGTTTGTGAAAGGGGGGTTGAATTGTCCTCTCTGTAAGCCGTACGAAAACGGGTTGTTACCCAGAGAGCTAGCAAA
>JANLUQ010000449.1:0-2096 GCA_031363565.1 Armatimonadota bacterium
TGGAACGCTTTCGCTACGCGGCACTGAAACTCAGCAATGGAAGATTGGAGCAGCTTCGCCGCGCTACAGACATCGCAAATTTGGATTGGCGGGATTTACTGATGGCTGCCGGATTTGGTGAGAATGTTGATTCACACAGGGAATGGCTGCCCAACTCTGCGGAACGGTGATGGATGGCGGGCCGCGCCCACTCCGCAAAATGCTATACTGAGTCGTAAGGGGAAAAGCTTGTGGCGGGAACGCTGACATGGGAGATGGCGGGCGATACGGCCGTGATGGGGGCGAATGCAACTGGCCAACAATTGCATGACAGGGCCACGCGCGGGGAGACCTTGACCGAGGCGGAGCAGGGAAGCCTTGCATCTTGGTATGAGCGTCAGGATGCGGAGGAGGCGGCGCTGCTCGGCGCATCGGCACCGATGACGGAGGCGGTGCTGAGGCATCTTCGGGGCGAAGTGGAAGCGGCATCGGCGCGGATGCTGGCGGCAACGCAGGCAATTCAGGCGCAGGTCGCCGAAAACGAGCGATTGCGTCAGGAAATCGCGGCACTCACCCAGAGGCTGGCACAATCGGCGTCGTCACAGCCCGCATGAGTATTCCCGATATTGGATGGGCCTGCTGCGCTTTTCGGGGAAGGCAGCAAGAAACGGAAACCAAATGCCAGACCAGATCACACTGAACGTGTTTCGCGGGGACGCCGAGGGCGGCGGCGAACTCAAATCATATGACGTGCCGACGTTCGCCGGGATGGTGGTCCTGGACGCCATCCACTACATCCAGGCCAACCAGGACAGCTCGCTGGCCTGCCGGTGGAACTGCAAGGCGGCCAAGTGCGGCTCGTGCAGCGCGGAAGTGGACGGCCGGCCCAAGCTGCTGTGCAAGACGCGCGTGGATCAGTACCCGACCGGCAGCATTAGCGTCGGGCCGCTGCGGGCGTTCCCGTTGGTGAAAGACCTGGTCACGGACGTCTCGTGGAACTACCGGACGGCGCGCAAGATCGCGCCACTGACGCCCGCCGCCGACGCCCCCAAGCCGTTCGTCATGCAGCAGGTGGATGTGGACCGTGTGCAGGAGTTCCGCAAGTGCATCGAGTGCTTCTTGTGTCAGGACGTCTGCCACGTCATCCGCGAGCACCATCGCCAGGACGCTTTCTTCGGGCCGCGCCAGATGGTTCGCATCGCCGCCCTGGAGATGCACCCGATGGATACGGTCAACCGCCGGGAACAGCTCAAGGGCGAAGCGGGGGTGGGCTTCTGCAACATCACGAAGTGCTGCACCGAAGTCTGCCCGGAACACATCCACATCACCGACAACGCCATCATCCCCCTGAAAGAGCGCGTCGTGGACGATTATTTCGACCCAGTCCGCAAGCTGATCCAGATCTTTGTCGGCAAGAAGAAGCAAGATCGCCCCCTGGCCCCCAATTCTGGGGGAGACAGAGGGGAGGGCGAACACAAGGTTCGCCCCAGACACATGCCTTCTCCTGCACCCCCAAAATTGGGGGCGGGAGGGGCAAAAAGGAAACGACCATGTCCGAGGAAACGACGACGGCGAAGAAAGTCTGTTTGCGGTGCGGGAGTGGGGGGCTGATGTCCGCTCAACTGGAACACCCGCTCGCCTTCTGCATGGACCATGTGACCCACCACGGGCGGGTCCACCTGAGCCTGAAGGCGCTGCTGTGCCAGGAGTGTGGCCACGTCGAGTTCTGGATGCCCGACCCGTCGCAGTTCGTCAGGGAGCACGAGGCGGCAGAAGCGACGAAGATCCAGGAAGAAGACTTCTGAGGATGGCCCCCCGGCCCCCAATTCTGGGGGGGGCCGGAGCGAAGGGGGGAAGACGTAGGGACGCGATTTATCGCGCCCGCCTGTCCTAACCACGTCTTCATCCTGCTCCCCCAGAATTGGGGGCCGGGGGGCTCGCGTCACCCCTTGCGGGCGGTGATGACGTAGAGCGTGACGCTCTGGGCGGGCAGGGTCGCCGTCAGGTGGTCCCCGGCGAGCGCGGCATCGGGCAGGCGCGTGATCGCACCGCCCCCGGCAAGCTGCCAGGCCTGGGCCGCCGCGCCCGCCGTGAAGCGGGACAGGGAGAGGGCGACG
>JANLUQ010000465.1:0-5033 GCA_031363565.1 Armatimonadota bacterium
CTGAAAGTGGTGGGTTTGACGCCCGCACGCATCCTCCCGGTCGCCCTGGCCGCCCCAGCCGTGGCGGCAAGCGCCGGGCAGGCCGATGCCCTCGTCCTCGAAGCCGGCCCGGCTGGGCTGGCGCTGGATGTGGTACGGGGCGGGGTCATCGTCTTCAGCCGGGTCGTTTCTAGCCTCAGTGACCCGGAGTGCGAGGCGAAACGCACCCTGGCCGCCGCCCAGGCCGGGGCGCTGCCCCTCGTGACGGCGGGCGAGATCATGGCGGGCCTGCCCGATGCGCTTCCTGGCTTCGGCACATCCCTCAGCCTGCTGCATGAGTCGCCGCCGTTCTCCTTCCGACTGGCCGAGGATCGGTCTAGGGACCTGAAGCGGCGGGCGGGGGAGCGGACGCGCCTGGCCGTCCTCCTGGTGCTGTCCGCCCTGCTATTGGTCGGCCTGGTCTGGGTGGACCGCCAATCTGCCCTGGCATCGGTGAAGCGGCGGCAGGGCGCACTGGCCCGGCAGCTCACACGCCTGCGGTCCATCCAGAACGCCGAGGCCACCGATGCCCAGAAGGTCGGCGCCGTTCAGGATGTGCTGGGCCGCGCCTTCGACCCCGCCCAGCCGCTCGGCGACATCGTCGCCGTCGTCGGCGACAGCCTGCCGGCGGGGACCTGGCTGACCGGCCTTGGCGTCGAGCGCGGCAAGCCCCTCCAGATCCGGGGCACGGCGACCGCGCCCGGCGACGTGCCGCGCGTCGTCCACGCACTGGGCACTAATCCACGGTTCCGAGACGTCCGGCTGGTCTTCGCCAACAGCGTCGCCATCGGCAAGGCGCGTCTGGTGGAGTTCGATGTGAGCGCCGTCTGCGTCGGCAATCTACCTCTGTCCGAGCCGGACAAGACCGGCAGTCTCGGGCCGGGGCGGGCCTCGGGCGATTCGAGCGCCCCGACGACGGGAGAATAGGGGCAGAAACGATGATCAGTTTTCAAAGGCGCGAAGACATCGCGCCCAGCGTCCTGACACTGCTTTCCATCCTCGTCCTGGCGGGCACTCTGGCCTATATGCTCCTGGTCCCGAAGCCCAGCGCGGCGGGCAGCGCTCGGGCATGGACCAGCAGCCGCCGAAGGATGGTGGACGACATCGCTGATACCCGGAGGCAGTCGCGGCTGGCGCGGGCCGCAGTCCGCCCGCGCCTCTGGCGCGGCGAACCTGAGGCCGTCACGGCGACAGTCCTGGCGCAGCTTACCCAACAGACCGGGCATCGCGCGCTCAAGCTGGCGGCCTTCCGGCCCGACCGGCCGCGTGAATTCGAGGAGGTGACCGAGCTTCGATTCGATGCCCAGGTGACCGGGCCGTATGCGGGCATTCACAGCCTCATGGACTCTCTAGATTCGCGTGGGAGTAAGGTGGTCCTGCGCTCGGTCCAGATCACCTTATCTCAGGCGGCGGGCAACACGGTGGCGGCGACCTTGGGCCTGTCCGCCTTCGTCGCGACCGACCCTGCCCTCTCCCAAACGCCCGTGCGCGTCCCTGCCCAGACCCTCGTCCTCCCGGTGACTGGAGGCAGACGTGGCTAAGATCAGTCGGCCTGCCTTCTATACCGCTGTGGCCGCCGTTTCCGTCTATGCCGTGGTGCTCCTGACCCAGCCCGACGCGCCCGCCCCGACGCATAAGAGGGTCATTGTGCGGCACGCGCGGGCCGACGCGGATGCCTACATGGCCAATGACCTATCGGCCCACTTCGCCCGCTATCAGGCAAGCAAGCGCAACCCATTCCTTTCCAAGCTGCCCGCTGCGAAGCCGCCTGCCGGGGCGGGAAGCGCCGCACGTGGCGAGTGGGTGCTGACCGGCATCAACATCATCAACGGCGTCCCGAACGCCTTGGTCGAAAACAGCGCCACGGACGACAGCGTGTTTCTGAGGCCCGGCGACCGCTGGCGCGGCTTGCGCGTGCTGTCTATCGGGACCGATGCCATCGCGTTCCTCAATGCCTTGGGCCAGCAGACACACCTGGCCTTCCGCCCGCTGGAGGCCGTCGCACCTGCACCGGGGAGCCGCGAGCCAGGCGGCGGCTTCCGCCTCCAGGGCCTGGGGACAGTCGTCCCACTGGCTCCGATGCCGGTCGGCCCCGGCAACATCCGCTCGCTTCCGGTCCTGCCGCCCTTGGGATCGTCGCCCACTCCAGGAGGGAGATAACCCATTATGAAGTCAATCCACTCGCTGACGATCCTGCTCGCCCTTGGCATCCTGGCCGTCGCCGCCGACGGCGACGCGCCGCCGACGCCCACGCCGACCACGCCCGCGCCGACCACGCCCGCCACACCGCCGCCTGCCCCTGCGCCGACCGTCACTGTGACCGTGACCGCGCCTGTTCCAACTACACCTCCGACGGCTTCTCCCGCGCCCCTCCCCGCTGCCCCCGTGATGGTGCGTCAGCCCTATCGGCCCGCACTCAAGCCTGTTCCCAAGAAAATCAAGATCGTGGCCAAACCCGTTCGCAAACTGGTGGTCAAGAAAGCCGCCAAGCCGATTCCCAAGCCGCCGCCACCGTGGACGACGTTCAGCCTCAACCCGAACACGCGGGTCAAGCTGGACTTCCGCAATGCCAACGTGGATGCCGTGATTCACTTCTTGAGCCAGGCCAGCGGCATCGCCATCATCAAGGACCCTGCCTTGGCCGGGGGCGTCACGCTCCAGAGTCCCAAGCCGCAGTCACTGAACGATGCCTTTGCGCTGTTCGACGCCCTCCTGCACCTAAAGAACTACGAGATCACCAAGGAAGGTAACTTCCTGCTGGTCGCGGCCCGCGCGCCGGGCGGTGCAGGCGCACCCGGCGCTCCTCCTCCCGGCGGCCCGGTCATCGCGGGGCGGCCCGGCGGCATGCCGATGATGGGTATGCCAGGCGGCCCTCCCGGCGGGATGCCACCCGGCGGGATGCCCGGTGGCGGCCCTCCCGGCGGCGGTCCGCCCATGATGGGGCACGTCGGCGGGACGGGCGGGCCGGGCCATTCTGGCGGCGCTCCCAGCGGGCCGCCCAGCACGGAGCCGATGCTGAAGGTCTACGCCATCCACTATGCCAGCGCTACCGAGGTCGCCCGCGTCGTCACCGAAGTTTTCGCGACTGGCCCCCCCCCCGCGCAGGACCCGGGCTTCCCGCCGCAAGGCCCCCCGCGCCCCCCGGGGCCCCAGCCGGGCCGCAAGGCGTCCGCCGAGGACTATAGCAATTCGGTGGTCGTCTACGCGCCCGCCGCGCAGCAGACCGACATCGCCCTCTTCATCACCCAGATAGATAAGGCCTCGGATGAGCCGCAGGTGCCGCGCGTCTTCAAGCTCCAGTACGCGCTGGCCTCGGATCTGGCCTCCGTGATCCAGGGCGTCCTGAACGACAGTGCCCCGCTGGGCCGGGGAGGGGCGACCACGGCTAAAAAAGACCAGAACCGCAACCAGAACTTTTTCTTCTTCGGCGGGTCGGACAACTCGCAGAACAAGAACGGGACCGTTATCGCCGACACGCGCACCAACTCACTCGTCGTGACTGCGACGGTCGAGAACCAGGAACACATCGCCGTCGTCCTCAAGGAGCTGGACCAGCCCGCCGCCTTCCAGAGCACGACCTGGGTTTATGCCTTCAAGAACGCCCGTGCCGATGTGGTCGCGAATCTGCTGAACCAATCCTTCGGCAATAAGACGACGAACGGACCCGTGGGCGGGTCGCTGACGAATACCGGCTTGAACCAGAGCAGCGGCAGCCAGGTGGGCCAGACGAGTGGGAACGGCAGCAGCAGCCAGCCGCCCTCCCTCCAGGGTAACAACAATAACGGCAACGGCGGCAACTTTAACAACGGCAACGGCAACCCGCGCCAGGACGGCGGGCAGTTCGGCTCGAATGGGCAGACTGCCCCGACGACCGGGCTTGACGGCCAGGGCCGGGTCGTCAACATCCGCAGCCTGACGGGCCAAGTCCTGCTGGTGCCGAACATCGACACGAACAGCGTCATCGTGGTCTCGCCGCCCGAGGACCGCGTGGTCGTCGAGGCCATCCTGGAGCAGATGGACGAGATCCCCAAGCAGGTGATGATCGAGACCCTGGTCGTCGAGGCCAATTTGGACAAGGCGCACCAGCTCGGCATTGAGTTCAACGGGACGCAAAATAACCCCTTTGGCGGCTTCCACGGCACCCAGGGCGAATCGCAGAACTTCGGCCTGCAGGCAAGTACTGCCCAGCCGGAGGGCCTGCGTTACACCCTGGGGGCGGGCCAGTATCAGATCTTCCTCCATGCCGTCCAGACCGACTCGCGGTTCAATGTCCTGAGCACGCCGCGCATCTTCACGACCAACAACGCCACCGCCCAGATCAACATCAGCCAGAGCCTTCCCTATGTCACTAACCAGACGGTGACCACGACCGGGACCATCCTTTACAACTACAACTTCCTCAGCGTCGGCATCGTGCTGACAGTGACGCCGCGTATCACCTCCAACGGCTATGTGACCATGGATGTGACCCAGACCGCCAACGACTTCGTCAGCTACACCAGCTTCAACGCTCCCATCGTCAATCAGCGCGAGGCGCAGACCACTGTGAGCGTCAAGGACGGCGAGACCGTAGTACTCGGCGGTATCATCAACAACTCCGTCTCGCGGACGGTCAACAAGATCCCCTTCCTCGGCGATCTTCCCCTGGTCGGCAACCTCTTCCGGTCCACCAGCAAGACCGACAACAAGACCGAGCTTCTCGTCTTCCTGACCCCCCACGTCGTCCGCGACCCGACCGAAGCGCGCCGCCTGCGTGTCCAGACCGAGCAGGAACTTGGCAAGACCACCCAGCAGATGATCCCGCCCGCCCAGAAGCCCCTGGGGGGAGAGTCGAACCCAATGGGCGGGGGTGGGATGAAATAGGCCACGCAAACAAAAGGGCAGGGTGAACCCTGCCCTTTTGTTTGCATGGCCTATTTCATCCCGCCCCCGCCCATAAGGTTCGACTCTCCCCCCAGGGGCTTCTGGGCGGGCGGGATCATCTGCTGGGTGGTCTTGCCAAGTTCCTGCTCGGT
>JANLUQ010000479.1:0-3756 GCA_031363565.1 Armatimonadota bacterium
ACCGAGCAGCCGGAATTCCAGCGCGGGCGGCTCCGACTCGAGCAACGCAGGCATGGGGGGTCTTTCTAGGTCGCGCAGCCAGCCGTATTCACCGGGGTGATCCGCGCGCGCCATACCCGACTATTCGGTGCTTACCGGTCAGATTCCTGCGTTTTAATTACGCTTTGCATTACGCTTGGTGCGATATAATGGCCTCAGCAACAAAGCAGAGCTTGAACAGGACAGAGGAGACACGACCATGCAGCAGGCACTTTACAGCCGCACCGACATCAGCGATCCGGCAGCAACGACGGGAAGAGCACAGCGCAGCGCAGCGGTGGTGCGGTGGGTCGCCCGCCGGTGGGAGTTGGCGGGGGTGCTGGCGCTGATGGGGTCGAGCGCGGTCTACAGCGCAGTCGCACTGACCCACCTGGGTCTGTAGGCAAAGTCCCCGCGCCGTCAGAGCCCCGCTCTGACCTGACACCGCAGCGAACGCCGGGCGCCGGACACGCGGACGGCCCGCCCTTTTTTTGAGGGGTGGGCCGTTTTTGTCTTTTTGGGCGGCCCCTCCCCCGTCATCGGGCGGAAGCCTCCGAGGCGGGAGCGGCAAGCAGCGCCTGGAGCTGGTCGGCGCAGCGCGGGCGCGGCGTGGCGGTCCGCAGGACGGCGGCGGAGAGAAGGGCACGGATTTTCGCCTGCCCCACCCTCGGGGCCTCCCTCAATCGAAGTTTCGTGGTCATGGAGTCGGGCCAGGGGACTGTCGCCTTCGTGCGGTCGAGAAAGCTCATTCCAGCTCTCCGATACTTTGGGGCATTGAGTTGTGCCGGGGGGCTGATCACTCCTCGGTGCCCTCTTCCACATAGACGCGCTTCTGGGCCTCCTCAAAGGTTGTGATGCCCTGCATGATCTTGACGCCGGCATCCTGGCGCATGGATGCCATGCCGCGCGCCATCGCGACCCGGCGGATCTTGTTGGAGGGCGCGCGCGTCAGGGTCAGGGACCGGATGGCATCGTCCATGACCATCAGTTCCTGAACGCTGTAGCGGCCCTTGTAGCCCAGGTTACCACAGAACCCGCAGCCCGCGCCTGCCAGGAACGTCGCCTGGTGGAATTGCGGCGAGTCGGTGTCAATGCCGAAGGCGGCGATGTCCACATCCGAGGGCGGGGCGGGCAGCGCGCAGTGGGGGCAGACCCGGCGAACCAGGCGCTGGGCGAGGACGCCGATGACGGTGGAGGCGACCAGGAACGGGTCCATGCCCATGTTCAAGAGCCGCGTCACGGCCCCCGCCGCGTCGTTGCAGTGGAGGGTCGAGAAGACCAGATGCCCGGTCAGGGCGGCCCGGAAGGCGATCTCCGCCGTTTCCTGATCGCGGATCTCGCCGACATAGATGACGTCCGGGTCCTGACGCAGAATGGCCCGAAGCTGCCGAGCGAAGGTCAGGCCAGCCTTCTCGTTGACATTGGACTGCCGAATTCCCTCTAATTCGTACTCGATGGGGTCCTCGACCGTGATGATGTTGACGTCGGGCGTGTGGATCTCCTGGATGGCGCTATAGAGCGTAGTCGTCTTGCCGCTCCCGGTCGGCCCGGTCGCCAGGACGATGCCGTGCGGCTTGCGGATCAGGCTGTTGAGCGCCTTCAGGTTGCGCTCCGAGAAGCCAAGCTGGTGCAGGTGGGGCCGGACCGAAGATTTGTCCAGGATTCGCAGGACCATGGACTCGCCGTACTGTGTTGGCAGGGAAGAGACCCGCAGGTCCACGCCGCGCCCGCCGAGTAGAACGGAGATGCGGCCGTCCTGGGGCAGCCGCCGCTCGGCGATGTTCATCTCGGCCATGATCTTGAGGCGCGAGGAGCACGCGGCCTGGAATTCGCGGCGGACGCTGTCCACCAGCCGCAGGGCACCGTCCTGCCGGAAGCGGATGTCCAGCGAATCGCGGCGCGGCTCGAAGTGGATGTCACTGACGCCCTGTGCGATAGCATCAGAGAGGATACGGTTGATGAACTGGATGACGACCGGCTGGTCAACGCCCATCGGCTCCAGCTTATCGAGCTGCCCCGTCGTCCCCGCCACCGGGGTGAAGCCGGACGTCAGGGCGCCGCTGAACACGTCGGAGGCGCGCTTTTCGGATGGGGCAGGCGGCGGGGGAGCGGGCACGGGGGAGGCCGCCGTGATAATCGCCGGCACGGCGCTCCGGACCACCGGCCGCTTGACCACCTGGGGAGCGGGCTGAGGCGGGGCGACGGGGATGGGGGGGGCAACGGGGGCGCGCTGCGGTTCTTCGGCCCGTGCGGCGGGGCCATACCACTGCTCGATGACTTCGCGCAGCGCTTCCTCGGTGGCGATGGCGGGGGCGAGGCGCAGGTGGTGGGCCGTGGCGATCTTGTGGGCGGCGTCCATCACGCGGGCGTTCCAGGCGGCGACGACGACCTTCAAAGTCCCGTCTGGCGTCTTGCCAACCGGCAGCAGAAGATATTGGTGAGCAAAAGCAGCCGAGACCAGCGGCAGCACGCCCTTGTCCACGACCACGTCGTCCATGACCACATAGGCGGCATCCACCTGCTGCGCGCGGGCGCGGGTGACGTCTTCCTCGCCAGTCATGCCCATCTCCACGAGGACCTGCCCCAGAGCCTTGCCGGTCTGCTCCTGCCGGACCAGCGCCTGAGCGAGCTGCCCTTCGGTCAGCAGTCCCTGTGCTACCAGCAGATGCCCCAGCTCTTTCCGTTTACCGCCCGTCGGAAGGACCACCGTCATGGTTGTTCGTTCTCCTGCCAAAATTACTGTTGTTCTTGTTATCGGCAGGCTCGCCCGATTCCATTAGTCTGGCTTCGGACCACAGGACGCAAAGAAAAAGCCCCGGCGATTGCTGGGGCCTTCAAGGAGTTGTGATATGTCTAGCTTTGGCGGCGGGCTGAATACGATCAGCCTTCATCCCGGCTCGCCCGCCTTCTCCGAGGCCGTCAGATAGTCTTTGAACTTTTCGCGCACCAGCACAGCCTCCTCAGTGACGTTTTTGACGGCCAGCCGCGTCTCCTCTACCAGCAGGAAGCAGCCGAAGACGAGGCCCCCCACCCCGCAAAACCCCGTCACCAGACCGACCACGAGCGTGATTCGGAAGACGATATGGTGCGTAGACGAAGTCACGCTCGCGCCCAGGAGGGAAAGCAGGCCCGAGGCCGCGAAGGACCCCAAGGCGAGGTAGAAGAGGCGCAGGGCATGAAGTAGCAGCAGCGCGCGACGCTCGGTGCGGTTGAGCTGGCGGACGCGCATGATGGTCATGGGGTCGTCCGTCACCTCCTCGGTTTCCAGCAGCGCAGACAGGGCACGGGCGCGGTCAATGGCGCGGGCGAAGCGGTTGGAGGTGCCCAGGGCCAGGACCGACGAGGCGTTGGTCAGCACAGCGGGGGCCGCGATGAGGCTGAGGCTGGCAAATGGGTTGTCTGAAAGTAGGGGCATGAAAAAGCTTCTTTAGGCGGCGGCATATTCGCGGACGTCTACCTGTGCATCGGCTTGTCTACAGGTAAGGCAGTGCAGGAGTGGCTCCTGAAGTTCGTGGGCTGATCCTTCCCCGTCTGATCCTACCCCCGGCGCAAGCGCCGACCCCTCCCTCGAAGGGAAGGGCGGGTGGCGGGGGGAATGACTGTCTTGCCGAGTGGCCATCCGGTCACGGCAGGCTCACAAGAAACAAGTCCCACCGCCACCCGCCCTTCCCTTCGAGGGAGGGGCCGGCGCTTGCGCCGGGGGTAGGATCAGACGGGGAAGGATTAGCCCACGAACTT
>JANLUQ010000483.1:0-6231 GCA_031363565.1 Armatimonadota bacterium
GGAGACATGTCGTGGTTGACCCCGCTTTCGTACGCCCCCCGGAAAACCACCTGCTCGTGGGAGACCCCACAAAGGCCAACACGAAGCTTGGGTGGACCTCAAAGACGAGTTTCCGTCAGTTAGTCGCGTTGATGGTGGATGCAGACTTGGAGCGTTTGTCACGGCGGCAGACGGATGATCTATATTGATGGGCGGTGACAGTTGAGAATTTTGTTGATCGGCAACTTGACCACCGTGCACTTTTTGGTTTGGCTCATTTGCATGACCAGGCTTGTAGGCTGACAGGAACAGGCCAGTTCTCTTTAAGGCAGTGTTTGAGCCAGGTCAATCCAAGTTGAAACAGGCTCAGGTCACAACGCCCGGATCAGTGGATCAGGCACTGCCAGCCGCGTTACACCACTCCTGCGCCCAGACAGACCATCCAATAAACGTGACCTAGGGAGTTAACGAGCCGGCCATAATAGCCGATGTCTTTCTTGTGATCCGGTGCGTCCAGCAGGTGCGCCATCATCGCATTCTTCTTCAAATCTTCCACAGCCATCGGAAAGTACCCTCTTGCCTAAGTTGGGGCAACGGCAGGATTGTTTCCGAGCAGACGGTAAATCAAACACAAAGTCAAACATTTGTTTGTATCTCAGATATTTGTATCTCAGAGTTGAAGCTCGCGCGCGCGTCGTGCCCAGTCGCTTTGCGGATACTTTTCCAGCAGACTCGACAGCCACCTTTTCGATTCCAGAGGCTCCTGCCCCAGCAGGAGCTGCCCCAGCTTGAGACGCGCCATCTCATCCTCGGCGGCATCCGGCGTCTCCTCAGCCAGAGCGCGCAGCAGGGCGACGGCCGTCCCTATATCCCCCGCCCCCTCCGCCGCACCCGCCAGCCGCAGCCGCTCACGTGGGGTCAGCGCCAGGGAAAGCTCAAGAGCGCGCGCCTCACCGGTACAGCGGGCGGCTTCGACCAGGCCACCGCCCTTGAGGAAGGCGCGGACTGCGCCGAGCATTTCGAGGCTTGCCGCCCGCCGGCCCTCCTCCATCTCCCGCATATCCCCACCCGGATGGGCAGCCAGCAGGCGTGCCAGCTCGGCCCGCACCGGCGCGTTGTTCGGGTCATGGTCCAGGAACGCCCGATATTTGAGCAGGGCGAGGTCCAGCGCCCCCAGGCCGCGCGCCGCCGCCGAGCGGGCGTCTTGCAGCAAATAGTCCTGACGCCCATCGCGCAGCAGGCCGGTGAGTTCGGCGGCGACCAGGCCGAACACGAACCCGCCGATATGTGCCCAGTACGCCGTCTTGCTTGACAGCGGCAGCCACCAGTAGGCCGCTTTCTGTGCCTCGGAGAGCCACAGGAAACTCAGACCACCCGCGACATTCCACAGGAGCCAGAGGCCCAGGCCGGACAGGGCAGGGACCTCCAATTGCCCCCATTCGCGGAAGAACAAGGAGGCTGGAATCCAAAACAGTCGGATGTTGGCCCGGTGAAATCGCACGGCGAAGGGGGCAAGGATGGCAGAGATCGCCCCGGACGCGCCGATCAGCGGGGCCGAGGTCTCCTGACCGCGCAGCAGCACGATGGACATGTGCAGCAGGCTGGCCGCGATCCCGCCGCCTAGGTAAAGCGCAAGGAAAGCTTCCCGTCCTAGCGCCTCCTCGACATGTGGGCCGAACACCCACAGGAAGACCATATTGCCGACGAGGTGGCCCAGGCTGGCATGGAGAAACAGGCCGGTTAGCAGGGCGATGAAATGGGGGTGGTCGGGAATTAGACCCCAGCGCGGGGCGGCGTCCGGGCCGGCCAGGAAATAGGCGGCTGTGTTGAGCGCGATCAAGCTGTATGTCACCCAGGGCACGCGCCGTCCGCGCCGATCCGTGCCGAAGGGCAGCGGCAGGAACAGCGTTGCCAGCAGGAGCCAGTAGGGGGATAAGGAAAGGCCGTTCACGTCCGCACCGGCACCCGTCGGCCCGCCGCCGACGACTCGATGGCGGCGAATACCATGGCAAGGCTCTTGATGTTGTCGTGACACTCGCCCATCGGCGTCGCCCCCGTTCGAAGCGCATTTAGAAAATCGCGTAGGGATCCGGCGATGCCGCCGGAAATATCGGGCAGCGCTTCGATGGAATGGGGTTCGGTCTCGCTGAAAAATGCCCCAGTCTTGGTCACCACATCCGCCGAGGGTGCCCCAGTCCCATCCCACATCGCCGTGCCCTGGGGTCCGACCGCGCGCCAGTCGCCTTCCCAACTCGTGTTTTTCCCCTCGCTGCACCACGAGCCGCGGTAGGTATAGCGCAGTCCCCCCGTCATCTCGAACAGGGCCGTCGCGCTGGCATCGCCTTTGTACCAGCTCCAGCTGGGATTGAACTCCTCGCAGTAAACCGAGACCGGGTCCGACTGGGACAGATACCGGGCCTGGTCCAAAGTGTGGATCGCCATATCCAGCAGCAGGACACTTGGCATCTCATCTCGGAAGCCGCCGAAGTGCGCGCCGATATAGAAGTCCGAGTTCAGGATGCCCAGCGCCCCGACCTGCTCCTGGATCAATGTCCGATAGGCATGAAGCCGCGCGTCATAGCGTCGGCTCTGGCTGACCATATAAAGCTTGCCGCTCTTCTCCGACGCCGCCACCATTTCGCGCGCGCTCTCCATGCTATCCGCCATCGGCTTCTCGCCCAAGACGGGAACCCCTGCCGCCAGGGCCTGGAGCGTCACATCCCGGTGCGCCTCGGGGATTGTCACATCCACCACAAAGTCCGGCTTCACCTCAGCCAGCGCCTTGCCCAGATCGTCTCCGGCATGCAGTCCCGACAGCTGCAGACCGTCTGCCGCCTCTTGGGCCGCGCCAGGTCGGATATCCACCCACCCGGCGATCTCGACTTCAGGGTGCTCCTTGAGGTTCTTCCCCCACGCGCGCCCCATACCACCCGCGCCGACGAGTAAAGCTTTGGTTGTCATGCCGCTGTCTCCTTAAGCCTTGGATATGGATGAACCTGCATCAATTTTTCCGCCAGCGCGCGCCGCGCCTTGTATGTGTCGTGATCCCTTTGCAGCCGCAGCCGGTAACCGTCTGAAAGACCAAAGAATCGGTCAAGAAGCAGCAAGGTTTCGGCGCTGATGCCGCGCTGACCACGCGGTATTTCCGAGATGTGGGCCTGCTGAACGTCAATCGCCTGCGACAGGTTATGGGCGCTCAGATTCATCGGCTCCAAGAGATCCTCGCGCGTCGTCTCGCCAAGGTAAGTAAGCTCAATCATGCCTCATTATACCGCAGGGCAATGCTATTGTGCGGTGATTTCTCGTGCTGCCGGATACCGATAATGCCTCACGATCGGCGACTGCGTCAGCACGTCCTCTTCGGCGCAGCGGTCTAAGCTGTGGATGACGTGGGGGACGCCCCGCGGGCTACACCGGTCAGAGCCGAGGCCGGTGTGGTCGCCGGGCGTCTTCCAGCAGACGATATCGCCAGGTTCCCACTGCGGCAGCGTCTTCGCAGGGGCGGGGGCGGTCAGGACTTGCCCATGCCACGTGAGAAAGCGGGCGAGGTTCGGGACCCGGCAGTGGTCAATGTTCGGGTTGGGTTCGGCGAGAGCCCACTTGTGCGGGTACCGGTCCCAGTGCGCGGTGATGTCCTGACGCATCAGCGATTGCAGGTCATAGCCGCCCGCGCGCAGGCTGCGGATGACGACATCCGTGCATGCCCCCCTGCCGGCGGGTCGACGCTCGGATACGGCAGGACACGGTACAAGGCATCGTAGGCGTCGCCGAGCTGTGCTTTGGCCCCGGCCAGCACCTTCGTCTGGAACGGAGTCAGGGGCATGAGCGCGGGCATCAGGGCCGGAGGCGGGAGGGCGGGCCGCCGCGAGGACAGGCCGCAGCCCGCGAAGACGGACGCGCCGAGGGCGAGCAGGGGGTGGCGGCGCGGCGCATCATGGGTTCCGCCGCTCGCGCGCCCAGGCCAATCCGAGGGCAGCGAGAGCGGCGCCGACAAGGCCTGCCATGATGACCGTTTGGTTCGGGCGGACCGCGTGGACATATGCGCCCAGAGCGGTCTTTGCCAGCGGCTCCTGCCCTTTGCGCTCATACCAGCGCTGGGCGGCGTGCTGGGAGGCCATCGAGAGCGTCGGGTAGATATGGACCAGGTCGGCGACGGCCCGGACCGAGTGCCCGTGCTGCATGGCGAGCGTCCATTCCTGCATCAGCTCACTGCCGCGCGGACCGAAGATGTGGACGCCGAGGATCTTGCCGGCAAGGCCGGCCGTCAGCACCTTGACGAAGCCCCGCGTCTCGTTGTCGGTGATCGCCCGGTCGTTCTGCGCGAAGGGCTGCCTATAGACTTCATAGGCCAGCCCCTGCGCCTTGGCTTCTTCTTCGGTCAATCCAAGGTGGACCACTTCGGGGTCGGTGAACGTCGCCCATGGGCTGAGATGAAAGTCGGCGCGGCTCTCCCCGGGGAAGATGATATTTCGGACGACCGTTTTGGCCTCGTACTCGGCCATATGGGAAAACTGATCGTGCCCCAGCAGGTCCCCACAGGCGTAGATGTGCGGCGTGGTCGTCTGCAACGAGGGGTTCGTTTTGACATTTTTCGCAGTGTACTTGACCCCGGCGGCTTCCAGGTTCAGCCCCGCCGTGTTCGGGACGCGGCCCACCGTCGTCAGTATTTCCTCGCAGGCGACCTCGTGGCGGTCATCGTGCTGCTTGATGACGGCGATTTTGCGCCCGTTCTCGCCGCGCACGGACTCGACTGAGGCGCTGAAGCGGATGTCGATGCCCTCCTCGCGCAGCACGGCGGCCAGGGCCGAGGCCAGTTCCACGTCGTCGCGCGGCAGCAGGCGCTCGCGGTTCTGAACGAGCGTGACGCGGCTGCCCAGGCGGCTGAACGCCTGCGCCATCTCGACGCCGTTTGGCCCACCGCCAATGACCAGAAGCGACTCGGGGATGGCGTCCAGCTCGAAGACCGTCTGATTGGTCTGGTATCCCACACCCTCGAGTCCAGGGATGTCCAGCGGCGCGGGACTGGAACCTGTCGCCAGAATGAAGCTCGCCGCAGTCAATTTCTTGCCATCTAGGTGAAGCATGTGCGGGTCGGCGAACGAGGCGCTGCCGTGCCGGATCTCGACGCCGTTATCTGTCAGCAGCTTCGCCGTCGCATCCGCCCCCTCGACGGTGTGGATTGTCTCGCGAACGTGCCGCATGACGCCCGCCGCGTCTTCACGCGTCACCGAGATCGTCTTCAGGCCCGCCTCCCCCGCCGTCCGCAAGGTATGCGCGACGCGGGCGGCGTGGAGGAGCGCTTTGCTGGGGACGCAGCCCGTGTTCAGGCACTCGCCGCCCATCTTGCCCTTCTCAATGAGCAGGACGCGCATTCCCAGCGCGCCTGCCATGACGCCCGAGACGATGCCTGCCGAGCCGCCGCCGAGGATGATGATGTCGTAGTCGTACTTCGCTGCCATGGTGTCTTTCTATATGTCTTCCTATGCGCTGATGTTGGTCCCATGCATCCCAGTCGGGATCAGGCGCGGGCCCGCCCGCTCGAAGTTGCGGTAGGTGGCCGCCCCCATGCTGCCACCGCCCAGTACTAGGTCACAGCCCAGCGCGAGCGCGTCGGCCAAACGGCGGCGGATGAGGGCCGTCTGGATGCCGTGCCGCCGGCACTCCGGCAGGACGCCCCCCGTCCCGAAGTAGCCTACGCCATCTGTAATGGGGAACGAGGCCATACCGACGGGCCTCCCATCGGACTCGGCGATGTAGCGCGCACCGCCCGGCAAGGCGTCCTCCGCCCATTGGATCGCCCGATAGGCTGGGTCGGCCTCATCCCGGCCGGCGAACGCCTGCTGAAACAGGTCCAGGTAGAGTTCTTTTTCCTCCGGGCCTGAGCGCCGGATGGTAACGCCGGGCAGGGCGTCATCATCAGCGCGTCCGTCGGGAACGATGGCTGGGATAGTCCCACTGCCCGCCGACCACAGAGGTGGTGCCGTTAAGTGCGTGAAAAGCGCCTCGGTCATCCCGCCCTGCACAACTGTCAACGAGCACGGCAGGCCGTCCTCGCGGTAAAAGTGGAGCAGATCGTCGAGAGCGTCCATATCCGCGACGCCGAAGCCGTGGATGCGGTTCTTGCCCCGCAGCAGCGGGTGACGTATCTTGCAGGCGACGCCATCGCCAAACGGGCAAATCTCCACGCCAAACGGGTTTCCAGGCAGGTCGGCCAGCGCCCCCATACGGGCGGCGTGGAACCGCGCCTGAAAG
>JANLUQ010000518.1:0-5516 GCA_031363565.1 Armatimonadota bacterium
GCCGAGCACCCTGGCGGGCGCGTCCCCCTCTATCACTTCGATGTCTACCGGCTCCTCGACTCGTCCGGCCTCTACGACCTCGCCTTCGATGAATATCTGGAGGGCGACGGCGTCGTCGTCATCGAATGGGCGGACAAGATCGCCGACGCCCTGCCGCCCGACCGGATAGACATCGCATTGACGGTAGAAGGGCTGGACAAGCGGCGCATCGTGATGAAGGCGCACGGGGCGCGGGCGGAGGGGATTATTGTTGCCACATCAAAGGTGATGACAGGCAACAACTAACCGTGGATGAGAGAGGAGGCGAAAATGACTAAACAGATCGGAGACGCAGGTTCAGGACGTACCGTGAAATTACGCAATCCCATTTTGGATGCCGTGAAAGAAAAACGCATTGCCGTACTCGCAATCACAAACAACTTCTGTCGCCTGCACCTCAATGAAGAGTACGCAGAATTGGCGGAACGAATGGGTCAGTCTTTGAGCCGCAAGCGGCCCTCACCACTGGCTGCCGGACAGGCGCGGACATGGGCGGCGGGCATCGTGTATGCCCTGGGCCGCATCAATTTCCTCTTTGACAAGTCACAGACGCCGCACCTCAGCGCCGCAGAGCTTTGCAAGCGCATGGAGGTTAGTCAGGCCAGCGCCTCGGCAAAATCCAAAGTGATCATGGACCGCATGAATCTCATGCAGCTTGACCCGCGCTGGTGCCTGCCCAGCAAGATAGAAGACAATCTCCTAATCTGGCTGGTGCCGTTGAGCAATGGGATGATTGCCGACGTCCGCGAACTCCCGCGCGAAATGCAGGAAGAAGCGTTCCAGGCGGGAATGATTCCCTATATTCCGGCGGACCGTTCTCAATGACCTTCCTTGCATTCGATACGAGCGGCGAGATGTGCGTGCTGGCGCTGGCAGAAGAGGATGGTACGGTCAAGGCCGTTACTGTCTTCGAGGGTCGCCGCACCCTCTCGCGGCGGCTGATGGGGGAGTTGGATAGCCTGCTGACGCGCAATGGGCTGACGCTGCCGGACCTGACGGCCTTCGCCGTCGGGCTGGGGCCAGGCTCTTTTACGGGCGTCCGGGTCGGCGTGACAACGGCCAAGACGCTGGCGCAGGTGATGGGGAAGCCTCTGGTCGGCGTCGGGACGCTCGATGCCTACGCCGCCGTCTGGATGATGCATGAGGATGACACCCCCCTCGTGCCGATTCTGCCCTCCCGGCGCGGCGAAGTGTATGCCGCCGTGTACCGCGGGGGACAGGGCGTAGAAGCGCCGTTTGCGGCCTCCCTGGAAGCTTTGACTGCGCGGCTGGACGAAATGGGCGGCGTCATCGTGTGCGGCTCGCCGCAATTCCTGCCGGACTGGCTGGGGCGGTCGCTGAGGCAGCCCTGGACGCCGCCGGAAGGTCTGGCGAAGATCGCGGCCCAGCGGCTTCAAGTGGGCGACACGGATGACCCGCTCGGCCTGGTCCCTCTGTATGTCGTCGCGCCCTCCATCAGCACGCCGAAAGTCCGCCTCCCCGCCCCCAACTCCGGGGGAGCAGGTCTAGGAGAGGGCACCGAAGGAGAGGGCACCGAAGGAGAGGGCGCCGAAGGAGAGGGCACCGAAGGAGAAGGCGCCGAAGGAGAGGGCGCCGAAGGAGAGGGCGCGGCAAGCGGCGCCCCTACAGGGCCATTCCCTCTGGCCCCCGCAGAATTGGGGGCGGGGGGGCATCCATGACGCTGGGCCGTTACCTTTCCTTCGACACCGTCGCTGAGGAGTATGACCGCACCAGAGTCATCCCTGAGCCGCACCTGGAAGAAGCCGCCCGCATCATCGCGCGCGAGTGCCACCTGGAGCGCGGCGGGCTGTTTCTGGACGCGGGGGTCGGAACCGGGCGGTTCGCCGCGCCGCTGGCGCGGCACCATCCGGGGCAGGTCATCGGGGCGGACATCGCGCCCGCCATGATGGAGCGCATCGGGGCGAAGGCGCCGCCCGGCAGCCTGTCGCTCGTGCAGGCCGACTTGCAGCGGCTTCCCTTCCGGCGCGGGGTTTTTGAGGGCGCGCTTCTGGTTCATATCCTCCAGCTCATCGAGCAGTGGAAGCTCGTCCTTCAGGAGATGCGCCGCCTCCTGGTTCCGCGCGTGGGCGTCTTGTTCCTTGGCGTCGAGCAGGGAGGCCGGTCCGTTCTGGTGGACTACTACTATGAGCGGGCGCGCGCCCGGAACGTCCTGGCGGCAAGCCTGGGCACTGGCATGGCCCCCGCCTTGGCCTATCTGCGGCGCACAGAGCGGGCGGGCGGCCTGGGAAGCCGGGTGACGCTGCTGGAGACGCCGCAGCTTGCCTGGAAGCGTATCGTGCCCATCGGCGGGACATTGGAAGCGCTGGCCGGGCGAGCCTACTCGCAGATGTGGGGCATCCCGGACGCGGTGCATGAGGAACTGATGGATGAGACGCTTCGCCACGCCGCCCGGACGTTCCCAGGGCAGGGCAGCTCCGAGACGCTGAGTTCGCGGTTCGTGCTGTACAAGGCATGGTGGCCCTAGCGCCGCCCGTTCTTCCGATCTGGCCTTGCATTCCGGCCTGCTTGGCGTTATAATAAACCTATGGCCCTGATTCCGGTTGTTGGTCGCAAGACCTGGAAGATGCGCGCGCTGATCGGCGCGCTGTATCTGGTGCTGACATTGGGCGCGGTCACGATGGTCTACCCCTTCCTCGTCATGCTCGGCGCGTCTGTCGAGTCGCAGTACGAGAAGACCTCCCACGACTTGGTCCCCCGCTACCTGCACTCGGACACCGCCCTGTTCGGCAAATATGCCGAAGACAAGTACCGGGGCGACATTATCCAGATCAATGCGACTTATGGGACCGATTATGCCGGTCTGCAAAATGTCGTGCCGCCGTCTGGCACGGCCGGCGCGCCCCAATGGAACCAATTCGCTGCCGCGCTGCCCCCCCGCTACAAGATGGCCGGCTTTGGCGGCGCGGCGGCGGCCTTCAGCCCTAGCCCGCTGCTCGACCGTTACCACCAGTTCCTGCGCGCACACTTCCACGGCGATGTCCGCACGCTGGACCGGGCCTATATCCAGGAAGATGAGGACTTTCTGACGGTCTTCCCACCCTTCGAGCAGCCTGCGAAGCACAACTGGACCCCGGGCAACGGCGTCAAGTATCAAGACTGGAAGGCGTTCGAGACGACCTTGCCTGCGAACTATTTCACCGTCGTCGGTGCGGACCCGCTGTATCAGAAGTGGCTGAAGGAAGAAGCGTATACCAGCCTGGACGCACTCAACAAGGCTTGGGGAACGAAGGCCAAGGCCTACACCGCGTTCATGCTTACGGCCCGGCCCGAGGGCAGTGCGGCGGAGCGTAGGGATTGGGAGACATTCGTCCGCACGAAGCTGCCGTTCCGGGATATCGTCGTCGCCCTATCTGCCCTGCCCGCCTACCAAGCCTTCCTGCAAACGCGCTACAAGGGCAGCATCGCCGATTACAACCGGAAGCATCAGGCGTCGGTGGCCTCTTTCGCCGCGCTTCCCCTGCCGGACCCCGAGGTGATCGCCTCTGTAGGACCGCCACTGCTGGACTGGATTGACTTCCTCAAAGTCGCTCCGCTCGCCGCCCTCTCCGCCGATACGCCCGAGACGCGCTGGTGGGCGCTGGCGGGCGCGGGCCAAGCCTTGCCCGTGCAGGCGTCCGATTGGGCCTATGTCCAGGCACACACGGGCGCGCTGCGGCGTGACTACATGGCGCGCAACTACAGCCTGGTCATCCAGTACGTCCTGCTGCACGGGCGGGCCGTCTGGGTCACGGTCATTTTCTGCCTGCTGGCGATCCTGTCCACATTGCTCGTCAACCCGCTCTGCGCGTATGCCCTTTCGCGGTATAATCTCTCCTATGGGAATGCTGTGCTGCTGTTCCTGCTGGCGACCATGTCGTTCCCCGGCGAGATCTCGCTGATCCAGAACTTCCTGCTTTTGAAGCAGTTCAGCCTGCTGAACACCTACGCCGCCCTGATCCTGCCCGGCGCGGCCAGCGGCTACTCGATCTTCCTGATGAAAGGCTTCTTCGACAGCCTGCCGCGCGAGCTGTATGAGGCGGGGACGATTGACGGGGCAACCGAGCTGCGGATGTTCTGGACCATCACGCTGCCCCTGAGCCGCCCGATCTTCGCCTACATTAGCTTCATCGCCTTCACGACGGCCTATGGGGGCTTCCTGTACGCCATGACGATCTGCCAGGACCACAGTATGTGGACTCTGATGGTCTGGCTCTACGAATTGCAGTCGAGCGGTGCGCCGATGTATGTGATGATGGCCGCCTTGACCCTGGCCGCCGTGCCGACTCTGTTCGCCTTCCTGCTCGCCCAGAATGTGATCATGAAGGGCGTGATCCTGCCTAGCTTTAAGTAAACATCTATGCTAATCGCCCACGATGACGACCCCGAATACGCCTCCCTCCGCGCCGAACAGCAGGAGCGGCACGGCCTGTCTATCGCCTACATCAAGAAGCGGGTGGGGGAGGGAGCCGAATACCAGAACGATGTCGCCCGCGCTGTTCTCTCCGCGCGGGGCGGCTATTACCAGCTCGCTGAGATGCCCGAGGAGTTCGCGGGCGCTTTGGGCGCGGGCGTCTCGCACCGCCTGGTCGCCGACGCCGAAGCCTGGGAAACCTTGCACCGGGTCCAGGCCCTGGTGTCGGCAATCCAGTCGGGGACACTGCCCGTCCGGTCCGTCTCGCTGTACGCGCTCTATGCCGGGGGCAGCCTGCGGACGCGCCGCCGGATGTTCGTCTTCGACCAGCGCCCCGGCGAAGTGCCCTTTGCCCACGGCGTCTGGCAGCCCGAGGCTCTGCCGCGCTTCTTCAAGCTGCGCTTGGACTGCGGCGACGCGCCCGCCCTGGCCGAGCTAGGACTGACCCAGGGCGTCCTCTTCTTCCTCACCCCCCAGAACCGCGACGACGGCCGCTCCCTGCTCGCCACCCTGGCCCGCACGGCGGGCACGCAGGACCTCAGCGGCAAGCCCGCCCTGACGCGAATGAATTGACTTGTGGGAGGCTGGATTGCCCCGCGAAAATAGTTTATAAAAATGCGGCAGAAACCCCCTGTGGCTTGTCCCTGGGGATGAATGCCGCCTTGCCTTTCCAAAGGCAAGATATTCGGGCCTTGCGAAATCTTGCAGGTTGTGGCACAATAAACGTATAACAACACTACAGGAGATAACCGTATGCCAGAACTACTTGACAAACCTATCAGCATCCGTTTCGAGGGGGCTGTCGTTGAACACCTCAAGAGAGTCGCCCGTTACGAAGCCTTCGCGCGTGATGCCGATGTCACCGTAGCCGACCTCATCCGAGAGTCCGTCTTGCAGGTTTACCCGATGCCGAAGGAAGCAGACACCGCCGTTGAAGACGCCGACTAAGACCGCCTCGCACTGCGTCTACAACCTGAACTACCATATCGTCCTCGTGACGAAGTACCGAAACAAAGTCCTGATGGGGCGCATCGAAGAGTTTGTGAAAGAACAGATTCCCATTATC
>JANLUQ010000525.1:0-4559 GCA_031363565.1 Armatimonadota bacterium
GGACGAGGTGCGCCGCCGCCTGCGGGAGCTGGACGCCGCGCTTTTGCAGCTGAAGGGGGAGGAGCAGTCCGCCGTCCAGGCCCAGCTCGCCGGCATCCGGGCGGGCGCGTCCCCCGAGGCCTATGCGGCGGTGTTCGCGGACATCGCCGCGCGGCGCAAGGAGCTGGCCGGGAAGCGGGGGGCGCTGCCCGGTCCCGCGCCCCGCCCGAAGACGGGCAGGGCAGGCGAGGGGGAGATCATGGCGGGGATGCTGAAGGCGGCACTGGCCGTGCTCTCCGACCCGGACGTGCCGGGGTCGGAGAAGCGCAGCGCGCTGGCCCCCATCGTCGAGCGGGTGATCTGCCAGAAGGGGGGTGCCGACGTCGTCTTCGCCCCGGGGCTCTTCGACGAGTCCTGGGGCAAAGGCGGAGATGCTCAAACTTATCAGACCACCTGCATCGGCATCAGCACGCAGAGGTAGTCGGCGTCGTCGGTGGGGCGGATGACACCGGGGCGCAGTGGCTCGGTCAGCTCGATGTGCAGGCCCTCGGTGTCCAGCACGTTCAATACGTCGGCCAAATATTTGGCGTTGAAGGCGATCTCGACCGGGCTATCGTCGCCCTCGCGGGCGACTTCGACCTCCTCGTAGGCGTTGCCGACGCTGCCGCTTTCGGCGGTGATGGTCAGCTTGTCGCCGTCCTCGGTGGTCCGTAGAACGACCCGGCTGGCCGAGTCGCGGGCGACGATGGAGGCGCGCTTGACGGCGGCGGCCAGCGGGGCGCGCTCGACGGTGAGGGTCTTGGTAGCCTGGGCGGGGATGACGCGCTCGTAGTTTGGGAACTGGCCGTCAATCAGGCGCGAGATCAGGGTCGTCTTGCTGCCCTGGCCCTCGTTCTTCTCGTCCCCCTTGCCGCCGCCGTTCTCGATCTGGAACTGGATCTGGTTGCCGGACAGGGTGACGACCACCTCGCCCTCCTCGTTGCCGACGATGCGGAGAAGCTCGTTCATGGCGCGCGACGGGACGATGGCGCTCGCACTGCCCGACCCTTCCTTGACGGGGCAGTCGCGGACGGCCAGCCGGTGCGTGTCGGTGGCGACCAGGCGCAGGCTGTCGCCCTGGAAGACGACCAGAACGCCGGTCAGGATGGCGCGGGTCTCGTCGGTCGAGGTGGCGAAGATGGTCTGTTTGATGGCGTCCCGCAGGGTCTCGCGATCCATGACGAAGCGCGAGTCCTCCTTGACCTGCGGCAGCAGCGGGAACTCGTCGGCGCTCAGGCCGAGCAATTTGTAGTTGGCCTTGAGGCAGCGCAGATGCAGGGTGTTGGTGTCGTCCTCGACGGTGACGGACACGTCGGCGTCGGGCATAGCGGCCAGCAGCTCGGTGAAGTTACGGGCGGGCGCGGTCGCCGCGCCGTCCTCCATGATGCCGATGCCAGGCAGGGTGTGTTCCATCCACATCTCCAGATCGGTCGCCATCATCGAGAGCTTGCCGTCTTTGGCGGCGATGCGGACATGGGTGAGGATCGGCAGGGATGAGCGGGTGGCGACGGCCTTGCCGACCATCTGGATGCCCTCGAAAAGTTCCTTGCGAGGGGAGGTGGCCCGGAGCAGTCCGGGGGTGATCGTCTTTGCGGCCATTGTGAAGGTCTCCTTGTACAGTAGATGCGGTGATAAGAACGGCCCCGGCCTGAACGGGGGCTTGAACGTGCGGCGTATGCCCTTCTTGAACGTGTTCCTCCTACAGGTTACGGGGCTACTTGCCCGGCTTCTTGAGGACCGAGTAAAGGTTGCTGTAGTCGCCAGGCTGGATGGCCGGCTGCGCCTCGCTGTGCTCGCGCAGCAGCCGGTCTAAAGCGCGCTCGACGAACCACTCGTCGGGCCGCTCGGTGGGGGCCGCTTGGAGGCGACCGACCGCTGCCCGCAGGATGGCGGCGGCGGCGGCCTCCTCGGGGTGTCCGCTCAGATGCTCTTCCACTCGTGCCCGCAGCGATTCGGGCAGGGCATCGTCAACATATAGGTCAATCAGCTCGTCCCGCTCGTCCTCGGTCATATCTCCTCTTTCTGCGATATCATGAGCGCGTCCCGCAGGGCGCGGCGGGCGCGGCCATGCAGGGACTTCGTGGCCGCTGTCGTCCGGCCCAGTATCTCAGCGGCCTCAGCCGCCGTCAGCCCTTGCAGGTCGCACAGGGTCAAGACCAGCCGATGGTCGTCGGAGAGCGCGGCCAGCGCCTCATCTAAGTCGGAGACCGCTTCCGGCCCCGGCGAGAACAGCACCCAATCGCCCCGATCCGTCAGCCCTGAGAGCGAGAGGGTAGGGAGACGCGGCTGGCGCAGCCGTTCCAAACAGACCCGCCGGGCGATGCCGAGCAGCCAGGTCTTGAAGCGGCTTTCGCCGCGCCAGCTCCCGGCCCGCAGGGCGCGGCCCGCTCGCAGCCATGTCTCCGAGGCGGCCTCCTCGGCGTCCTCACGCGTCGTCAGAAAGCGCCGGGCGAAGGCATAGGTCGCCTCGATGTGGCGGCGGAATAGGGTCTCCAGCGCGCGCCCGTCCCCTTCGGACTGGTAATGCGATGCCAGCCGCTCATCCTCCTCCCATTCAGCCATGTTCATATTCTCTGTGTAATTCTCTGGTCGAAAAGCGCCGCGACTCTGTAAAATAGTTTAAGGAACTTTTCTGCGCGTTCCTTCGCTTCTTGGACTATACCTCTCGCTCGCCTCCTCAGGCCAAAAGGAACAGACCCATGAAAACATTTGCCCGCCTTGTCTCCGCGCTCGGCCTCGCCGCCGTGTTCACCGCCACTGCCGCCTTCGCCCAGATGTCCGCGCCCGCCGGCACGCACGTCAAAGGCTACACCAAGATGACCAAGTCCGGCAAGATGGTCAACGTCAAAGGCTACAATCGCATGGCCAAGCCCATGCCGAAGATGGCCCGTGTCAAGGGCTACACCAAGATGACCAAGTCCGGCAAGATGGTCAATGTCAAAGGCTACACCCGCAAGGCCGCCCCCAAGAAAATGACCTCCAAGCCCGGCTCGATGTAGGCCGCTGCTCCGGCCAGTGCTGACTCAGTGTGGCACAAAAGACAACCGGAAACGGCCCGGCGCTGATGCGCCGGGCCGTTTTTTTGTCTCTCGTCGCGCCGTGATTACTGCACTTTGCGCTGCTTCTCCTCGATGATATTGGTCAGGACCTCGTTGCCGATCCGGCCCTCGGGCCGCACCGTCCCCCTCAGGCCCACCTTGTCCCCCTCGCGCGGCGCCCCGGCCCGGCTGATCACCCAGGCCTGCCCCGTGCCGTCATTCACCCGGTAGGCCGCGATATCCGCGATCCCCAGCGGCAGCTCGTAGACCTTCGTCACCTCGCCCGCCACCGTCACGTCCTTGTTCGCGAACCCCGACGGGTTGCGCGCGATGTCGCCTAACTTATCCGTGTGCTCATTGCAGCCCGCCAGCACCAGGACGGCCAGTGCAGATGCCGCCAGGATGGGCGTGGGTGTATGCCAAAATCTCATGTCAGACTCCTCTCAAACGCTCGTCTTCCTCTCCGACCCGCGAAGCCCTTGTTAGGTTCCCGTGCAGGCCGAAAAAATCCTAAACTTATTTTGCGGCTTGGAACTTTTCGCGGCGAGCAAACGCTCTAGTGCGTGAAATAACCCCCAGGAGGCTTCATTCCATGAAGTTAGTCAGCAAGATCATCGCCATTGCGGCCGTCGCCACCCTCGTCGTTCCCGCATTCGCCCAGACCTCGACCATGAAGCCCATGGCCAAGAAGCCCATGATGGGCAAGAAGATGATGGCCAAGAAGCCTATGATGAAGAAGAGCACGATGCACAAGGGCATGATGAAGAAGGGCGTGATGAAGAAGGGCGCCATGAAGAGCGGCACGATGAAGAGCGGCGGCATGATGAAGAAGAGCACCATGTAGTTTCGCTGCCCAGCGAAACCATGGTCAAACGAAGGCCCCCGCCGGTATCCGGCGGGGGCCTTTGTCCTGCATTCAACGTCTGTCCAGCACCGCCTGAATGAACGATGCCTTGGCCGCCGTGTAGTCGGCCCGGCGCTCGGCGTACTTCTCGCTCAGGGTGATTTTCAGGGCCTCGTACTCCTGTGCCAGAGCGTGGTCCGCCCGTAAGGCGTCCCGGAACCGCAGCGCCTCGTCCCAGATCACGCTGCCGTACTCCACGACATGCAGCATGTGCGTCCGCTCCTCCCCCTTGCCGAAGATGTGATGCCCCGGCACGACTTTGCCCCCGGCGTAGTCATAGCCCAGGGCCGCCAGCGGCGCGATCAAGGCGGGCCCGTCTTCCAGCCGCGCGATGCCCGCGAGGATGTCAATGATGGGCTTTGCCTTGATGCCGCTCACCGATGTGCTGCCGTAGTGCTCGACGGCGAGCAGTGCCGGCCCCAGCGCGGCCTTCAGCCGCGCCTCTTCTTCTCGGTATAGGTCCGCCCATAGGAGCGTCGGCGCGCGCAGGCGCACCTGCGTCTGCGCCAGTCCCAGCACCCCGAAATGTTTGTCGGCCTCTTTTTCCTCAGAAGGCATCACGGTCTCTCCTGCATCGTGGAATGAACGTGCTTTTTCGC
>JANLUQ010000541.1:0-1841 GCA_031363565.1 Armatimonadota bacterium
TCTTTAGTCCCATAGCCCAGACGCAGGCGGTCATGCTTGTGCGAGCCTTCCAGCACCAGCAGCCCGCCGATCTCGCGCGGGATGTCGCCCAGCGGCGTCCAGGCCGTATAAAGGTCGGTCGTGCCACGCCCCATGTAGACGATGTCGCAGTGCGGTGCGGTCCCCGATCCCGGCGTCACCGCACGCAGCCAGGTGTAGTCGAAGTGGCGCACCTCGCCGCCCAGCAGGCGCGTGTAGAAGGCCATCATGCGTCCTTCATACAGCAGGCGCATCAGCGTGGGATTGTCCTCGGTCAGCTCCGGCATGAAGTAGGAGGCATGGTCTTTGTGGGCGAGGGCAGCATCTATGGGCATGTTCGGCTCCAGGCAGCCGGCCGAGGCCAGCCGACCCAGAAGCACGGCGCGGGCCTCCAAAACTTCTGCGCGGTCCAGATAGCCGGGCAGGTAGAGGTAGCCATCTTCGCGCATCCGCTCGTGCAGGGCCACGCCGTCGTCCACGATGTCTAGCGAGCGGCGCAGTTCGCCAAAGGCATCGGGCGAAGTGTCAAGTTCCAGTTTCTGCGTGGTCAGCATTGCATTTTCCAGAGGCTCGGGTGCGATTGGAGACAAAGGCACCGGCACTGGAAGTGCCGGCCTACTCTTATATGAAAGTCGCTCCGCGACTGAAGAGGCGTCTGTCGGTATGTCCACAGTGCCGGAGGCACTTTCACTAGATAGTAGACCGGCACTTCCAGTGCCGGTGGCTCTCCGTGCTATCATACTACATTTTCTGCCTAAGCGCTACCTTGTGGAAGATGAGCCGGGCCTGCACATTCGCGCCCGCGTTCTGCAAAATGGGAGTCATCAGAACACGCCCGTCCCAACCGGGTGGTGCCTGCCGGGCGATGCCAAGCCCAAAACTACCATCTCCGTGCATCAATGCGGGGACGATGAATGATTTATCCACCATTGCGCCGCCCTTTCCCCACGGCAGCGCGGCGTCCCGACGGACATTGTAGCTCCCGTCATGCCACAGGACGCTCCACGTCCAGCCTTGCCTCGTTTCGAAGTCCACACGGACGCCGAAGAGCGTGTTGCCGTCCTTGCGAATAAATGTCCCCTGGCGCTTGACCTGCACGACTATATCGGAGGCGGGATGGTCCAAAAGGACGCCGATCTGCGCGGCGGCCAGGTCGTGCGTCCCCATCCCGAGCCGGGCAATACAGGTGCGCGGGTCGTAGTCGGCATAGCTGTCCGCCGTGCGGTCGGGGAACCACCAGCGCGTGCGGATGTAGGTCCCGACCGAGGCCGGCTGAAACAGGCTGTTTCGAGAGGTGTCGGTTACGCGCAG
This sequence comes from Armatimonadota bacterium, assembly GCA_031363565.1. Taxonomy (GTDB): domain Bacteria; phylum Armatimonadota; class Armatimonadia; order Armatimonadales; family Capsulimonadaceae; genus JANXMY01. The sequence continues at coordinate 1,330 of JANLUQ010000541.1, forward strand.
CAGGACAACGCCGTGCGCCGGGACAGTCCCTGCCCACGCAGCGGTGCGGGACGTGACCGCCTGCCGCACCTCGACGCGCAAAGTTTCCATGGCTGGGTTATCCATGTAGCTCGCGTGAGCGCTATCTATCCTACTAACCGCCAGCACACCCGCCGCAAACGGCAGGCTGTTCAGGCGAACAGTGACGGACTTTGCTTCCGCGCCTGTGTTCCAGAGGACGGCGGCGGCGGCATGGTCGTCCGAGGAGGCCATCGCGCTGACGCCGCCCGAGGTTTCAGGAGTAACGGTGTTGCGGTCCACAGGCAGCACTGTTTGGTAGACCTTGAAAGCGTTGAAAAGCGCCTTGCGGTGCAGGTCGTTGGTCAGCATCCCCAGGGCATCATCGGCCCACTGTGCCCAGTAGACCTTCGGCACGTCGGGGAACGTCAACATGCCCCGGACATCGGTAAAGAAGGAGGCCGCCCCCTCCGCCCGGCTGATGGGCGCGCGCAAGCCGAAGTCCTTGAACGACG
>JANLUQ010000543.1:0-2342 GCA_031363565.1 Armatimonadota bacterium
AGGGGCTTTCACTCCAATCGAGCAACCGGGTGGGCAGGCCATAATGTTGCATGAAGAACAGCCTTTCCCAATTGTCGGGGAACGGCTTTTGGACGAAAGGATAACCCCGCTGATGAAAGCGCGTCATTAACTTTTTCTCCAGCTTCAGTAGTTCGATTATATCTTTCTCGGAATGCCGAAACAGGGATGGCTCTAGTTTGTAGTCGTATTTGCCAGCTCCCCTGTACCAGAGAATATTCTTCTCCTTTTCGACTGCTTTTGCGCGCGCTAGAAAAAGCCCAGTGAAAGCCTGAAGTGTTTCTATCTCTTCGTATTTTAGTGTAGACACGTTCGGTATCCAGTATTGAGCTAATCAAGCAACCAGCTTAAGGCGTTTACATGCTGCCTCTTGCCCAATCCAGATCACGCCCTATAAGAAGCTCAGTCATCTCTGCATGGTGCGTATTTTTCATCGGGATCGGCAACGTGTCGAAGCCGTGGCGCTCTGCCAAATCCTGCACCCCTGGAGCATTATCATAGGTCATCAGAAAGTCACCGGCGACTGTGGCGGTAACGCGAAACAAGTTCTCGTGGTCCAAGACGGAGTGCAAGTACAAACGACTGCCTGCGCTTTTGGTTTTGCTGGCCGTGTAAGGCGGGTCAATAAAATAGACAGTATCAGTGCGCTCCGCGTTCGCACACATGACAGCGATCCCATCCCCCCGCTCAAACCTGATGCGGTCACTGATGGCTGCGATTTCTACGATGCGCCGCCGTAGCGTTTCAGGATACCAGCGCGACAACAAGCCCTTGCCATTCTCTCCGTACTTGATAACCCCTGCACCCGGCGCAAGGATGCCGCCGCGATTGATCCGGTTTTTGAGGATCGTGCGGAAGGCAGCGCTACGGGTTTCCTGACAATCATCAGTCAGGGCCGCGAGAGCGCTCTCCGGTGTGAGCTGAAAGTTAATGATTGTGTCGCCAAGCCAGGCCGCGTCCGGGCTGAGAATCGTCTGCCAGACCGCCGCGACCTGGGGGTCAAGTTCAACCATGTGGACATGGTCCGTCAGGCATTCAAAGGCCGCCGTGAGGCTCACGATTCCGCCGCCTGCGAACGGTTCTATTAGCTCTGCGGGGCGTCGTGGTCGTGACTTAAGCCACTGGCGGACGCGCGGGACAAGCCACGTCTTGCCGCCGGGGTAGCGAAACGGGCTGCGCTGCGGCACTGAGGAGACGTTGACGATCTCCTCCCGCTGGGAGTTATCAAAGAGCGAATACTGGACTGCCGGTTCCAAGATGTGCTGGTCAGAAATCGGGATCGGGTGTGATAGCGTCGGGGGCGGTGACATTGTTTAACCTTCTGTCGAGTTGCTTTTGTAGCTGTCCCAGGAACAATGCTTCCTGGCCCGCCTCGGAGCGAGTGATCTTTATCAACGCCGTATCAAACTTAGTATACACCGTCCTGTCCAGTGTCAGCACATAGCGGTTCTGTGCGGGGTCCATAACAAGGTCATAGATGAACAGGGCGAGGTCAGCGTCAGCCTCGGCTACTTCGTCTAGCGCAGGCAGCGTCTTGTAGAACCCGGTGTTCAGGGCAACGGCCATCTTTCGGCCCCAGCCGTTCAGGATACCGCCCTTGAAGATGAGCTGCGGGGCGAGGCGCTTGCGGGAGGACGACAGGTAATCCGGGCGTGGGTAATTGCGCTGGCCGCGCCAGTCCATGTCCGCGTTGGCGTGCGGGTCTTCCATGTAGTGCTTGAACGGCGTACTGACGTTGCCGGAGATATAGACCGCCTGCACTTCCAGGGAGCCGTAGTCGGTGATGCGGCCTAGAGCGTCATACGAGAGTAGCACGACATCAATGTTGCCCGCCGACTTGCCGGTGCTGTCTTTGAGGCGCACCTCGGTCAGCGATGTCCAAGCCGCGTTGGGCGGGAAGAAAAACGCGGCGGCGTCTGAGGCGATGCGCCAGCCTTGCTGGAAGCGGATGGGGCAGGTGATGACGACCTCCCCGCTCGTGCCGAAGACGCTGCACACGCCCAAAGGGTTCTCGACACTGTTCTTGGTGCAATTGGGAACCGCGTTGCCGAATGGGCATAGCCGGTTCTGCCGGTGGCGGTCGGCATCGTCAGTCAGGTTGGCGATAGGGAAACCAAAGACCTCCGCAAGGGGATGATTAGGCATAGCGTTACATTCGCCGTGGACCAACAGAATTCCTAGTTCTGTGTCTTCCAGACCCGGGCAGCCTCTCCCTTCTCTCCCGCCCGCACCACGACCACGCGCGGCGGGGCGGACTCGGGGAAGGTGACGGCCTGCGTCGTCGTTCGGCCCCGCGCGTCCGTCACTGTGACTGTGTAATCCCC
>JANLUQ010000545.1:0-8886 GCA_031363565.1 Armatimonadota bacterium
CTGTGCGCCGAAGCTCGACGTCAGCAGGATGTCCGACTTCCAGCGGTCCAGCGCGTAGGCAACACGCTCTTCGGCGGTCGCCGTGGCGAGGCTGAGATTGGCGGAGGCCAAGTCCTCGACTTCCGACTCTTTGGTCAAGACGTTCATACGCATTTAACGCCTGCAGGGAGCTATCGGGTTCCCCGGCAAGGTCAATTACTCCTTGCTGTGCTCTTCTTGCGAATATCCCACCAGGAATAGGCTAACAACCCAACTCCGGCAAGAATGAATAGGCTGGACTGGAACAAAACATCGTAGATCGGGACGGAGAAGACATGTTTCTTGCCATCCACAATGACCGCCGTATGCGGACCGAAACCCTGATCGAAACCGGCACGGACAGCCGGGATGGCAGTGATGACGCCGAAGGCGAATAAGGCGAGGCCAAAGATGATGGCTTGTCCCGCTGACTTGGAAATTGCGTCTCGGTTCCAGGGCAAAGAGCCGCGCCCCGTAGCAGCGGCTTGTGCGGCAACCACATGGGCATACAGGTCCGCCGCTTCTGGGTCGTCTGGATGGGCTGTGACCAAAGTGTCCAGCATCAATCGAGCTTCCGCGAATTGTTTCCGGGTGTATGCCAGATGCGCTTGTTCCAGCAGACCGGAGGCAAAATCGGAATTGGGAGGTTCCATGTTTACTGTGACACCCGCGTGCGAGTTTTGCTGCAGACTGGTATGGCGGCCAGAATATCGGCGTTGGCGAGTGCCCCATCCCAGCCGTCGTCGCCGTCTCCGACGCCCCATACCGCCGACAGCACGGCCTGGGCCACGGCCCAATCGCGGACCCGCGCGGGGTCTAGCTCCAATTCCTCGGCCAACTGGTGCGTCCGGCGTTCCAGCAGCCGTGCGGGGTTCTGGTGGGTGTGCCGGTCCGGCCACAGGTTCCGCAGCAGCGCACCGACCTCGTAGGCCGGTTCGCCGACGATCCCTTTAGGATCAATCGCCAGCCAAGGCGAGCGCTGGGCCGAGAGGATGTTGTCGTGGTGCAGGTCCCCATGCAGCAGGACAGGGGGCGCGCTAGACGCCAGAAGTTCGGCAAAGAGTGCTTCGGCTCTCTCTACCTGCGCCGCCGGTAATGGCCCGGTGCCGCCACCGAAGCGCTCCCGCAGGTGGGCAAAGGCCGCCCCCCAGTCCGCCACCGTGGGGAAGTCGTGGCCGGGCGGGGCGGGACGCCACAAGCCGCGCATGACGGAAGCGGCGATGGCCGTGGCTTTGTCATCGTGCGCCTCGTCGGCCAGAGACGTCAGGACTGATCCCGGACGCAGCCGCTCCAGCAGCAATAGTCCTGCATCGGGGTCGGAGTCCAGCAGGCGGACACTGCCCCGGCCGTCGAACACGCGCAAGGCCGCCGCCTCACTCCGCAGTTCCTTGTTCGGGACGCCGACTTTCAACACAGCCTCCGTCCCATCCGCCCTGACGGCGGGCGCGACGTAGTTGAAGGTCAGGTTTGGGAAGGGTGGGGCGAGCGTCAGCGACCACCGCTGCGCGCAGTCGTCCAGCCGGGCGGGCAGGTCGCGGAGCCACTGCCGACCCGTCTCGCCCCAGGTCGAACCGACCGTCTGCGTAAAGCGCTCCGGCAGGGCCGGTTCTTCTTCCATTCTCCCACACCTCTTCCTACTCGTCCAGCGTGCCGAAGGGCAGGCCGGCAGGCATGGCGGCGGGGCGCGCATACGGCGCAGAAAGCGTGTAGGCTTGGCCCGTCCGCGACGAGTCGAGGAAGCCCTGCATGGCGTCCAGAACGGTGTACGCCTGCTCCCCACTAGCCCGATGTGCGCGGCCCGACCGGATGGCAGAGGCCATGTCGGCAACACCTACCATGCGGCCATAGCCGGTCGGGAAGGCGTGAGGCACGTCCTCGAAGCCGCTGCCCGTGTTGATCTGGACCGCACCATCAAAACCGTTGGGATCGGGGACCTTCAGCGTGCCCTCCGTCCCATAGATCGTGATCGGGAACTGGCCGTCGTACTGGGCATGGTGGGTCGCGAAGGAGGTGATGATCGTCCCGACCGCGCCTCCCGTAAACTCCATCGTCCCCACGATGTGGTCCGGCGTCGTGACCGTGATCCTCTTGCCGTGGAGGGGCTGGCTGGTAATGACCCGCTCCGGGATCGCGATCGAGGCCGCGCCGGTTAGTCGCTTCAGGGGTCCGAGCAGGTTGAGCAGGGCAGTCAGATAGTACGGCCCCATGTCGAACATCGGACCGCCGCCGGGCTGGTAGTAGAACTCCGGGCTGGGGTGCCACGACTCATGCCCTCGACCCATCATAAACGCCGTGAAGGCGACGGGCCGGCCGATGGCGCCGTCATCCACCATTTTGCGCGCCGTCTGGATGCCCGCGCCAAGAAACGTGTCTGGGGCACACCCGACCCGCAGGCCCTTGGCGGATGCTTCGTCCAGCAAGGTCTGTGCTTCGGCCCGGTCCAGGCCCAGCGGCTTCTCCGCGTAGGTGTGCTTACCTGCGGCGACCGCCTGCCGCGCGATTGGGATATGCGCCTGGGGAATCGTCAGATTAAGAACGATCTCGATCTCGGGGTGTGCCAGCAGCTCCTCCACGGTGAGCACCTGGGGGACACCGAACTTCTCTGCCTGCGCCTTCGCCTTCTCGCTGTCCAGGTCGGCGCAGGCGACGACCTCCAGGATGGGGAACACGGGGGCATGGCTGAAATAGGCGCTGCTGATGTTGCCGCAGCCGATCACGCCGACTTTGACGGGATGAGTCATGGGGATGGTCCTTCAAGTGAATTGGTTGGGACATAGTTCGCCGCGCCCGGCGCGATTCCTGCGCGACTTCCTCCCCCATCTTCATTCCCGCTTCAGCGTCAGGTCCGCGATAACCGGGCAGTGGTCTGATCCAACCGCATTGCCGACCCAGCAGTGCCGGATCTGCCATTGGCGGCTCGCCAAGATATGGTCAATGCGAACATAAGGCTGCCCGATGCGGGTATAGCCGCCATAGGTGTAGCCATAGCCGAAGCCCGCCTCGGTAAAAGCGTCCCGTAGACCCGCCCCGAACAGGCTGCGGCAGACCAGCGATTGGACCGGCGCGTTCAAGTCGCCCGTCACCAGCGTCGGCCCCGTCTCCGCGCCGACCAGCTTCGCCAGCCGACCCGCCTCAAACTGACGCTGCTCCGCGTTGCCCTCCATCCCCCCAGTCTGACGATGCCGCACCGAGATCAGCCCCTCGCGCGGCGACAGCAGGTGGACATTGTAGACGGCGATCTCGGCCCCGCTGACCCGCAGCGTGTAGCGGACGCAGTGGTGCTGCGAGCCGGGATAGGAGATGTCATAGGCCTGTAAGGGGGAGAGAGGGAGGCGGCTTGCCACCAGGTACTGGCCGTCTACCTGTACATTCCAGCTGGTCAGCGCCCTGCCGATAGTCCCCTCCGCGACACCGCCCGAATCCTGCATCTGGATCAGGTCCGGGTGGAAGGCGGCGATGTCGCGGATGACTGCGTCCGCGTCACGCCTGCCCCATTTGACATTGTAGGTCATTACCCGCAGATGCCCGCTCGCCGCCCCGAGGATCGGGCCGTCTGGCCTCGCAAGCCAGCCCCCGTGCCAGCAAAGCCCCATGATCGGCCCAAACACCCACACCAGCGCGGCCAGCGGCACCCAGGTCAAACGCCGGGCCAGCGCCCAGGTCAGCGGACCGAGGACCAGGATGGGGAGCGCCCATAGCCATTGGGGCAGATAGAGGTTCAGGCTGCCCAGCCACCACCCCTCCGGCCCCGCCGCATTCGTCAGCGACAGGGTCAACAGGGCCAGCAGATAAGCCAGATTGAGCAGGACGACTGCCCACGTCCGCCGATCTATCGTCGGCGCCGCCTGAAACCGCGCCTGGAACCGCGCCTGGAGCCATGCCTGGAACCATGCCCGAAACAAAGCCCTATTGCTCCCCGATGCCGCCAGCGTTTCTTGACAGTTGCTGCATCGGTACAGTCCCTGCCCCTGAGGCGTGTCTGGCAGGCGGTTCATACGTTGGCAGTGGGGGCATCGAATAATCATACAGGGTGTGTGGTCAGTTTCTTGTCGATCTCTTCCGTCGCCGCGCAATACGCCGCGTAGTAGGCGCGGCTGACGCAGCTCCAGTACTCGCCTTCACGAAATAAAATCTCCGCCGCCCGCAGGCTGCCCTCGCTCAACCGCTTCCACGTCTCCAAAGTATGCCTCCGCGTTTGTGCTTCTGCCCCAAAAGTAATCCTTCACCGTATCTGATCTGTCGTCTCGCCTTGATAGGTGACCCGACTTTGGGAATACCATCGGTCGTGGCTGTAGAGGTTAATTGCTTCTCGCTCTGCTCACACCATCCTAATTTTGTGTCAATCCAGACACTACTCCACAAACCATCAAAAACGAGTGTGTGTAGGTGATGTGTGCGTCGGCCAAGGATGGTCAGTACGGTGTGTTCCTGACTCACAACGATGGCTTTTCTGTTGACGAAAGCGATGTTCTTGACTTGGGTGTGTGCAGTCACCGATTGAGCGTAGAACAGCGACTTGGTTAAGCTCTGTTTTGACTGCTTTCTGTCGAAATGGTCGCCATTTATGCTTTCCCCGTGGAAGTCTTGGGTGAAGCCGGCCATGCAGGCCTGGATGTCCTTACGATGCAGACTGTCGTCGCTTCTTCGGAGCGCTTCTTGGATCTCTCGTCTCGCATCCGGGAGCGCTGGCAGTGCCCAGCTCAGGATAGGAGATGTAACGTAATCCGAAGGCAAGCAATATGCCCGACTGCCTCACCACGATACTCTTCACGCGACTCATGGCTGCAACTTCTTCCTTGATAGCTGTTTTTCCTGCTGCCGTAGATTCTCTGTTACCTTTCTTCCAATTCTGGGAACAATACCCATAGATGTTTTGTTAAGAAGGTTGACAATGTAACGCTCAAGTGATATAATGAGCATCGGCAGGATTTAACAGAGAACTCAAACGTAACAGACCATAAGGGAGCATCGAAACACCAATGGGAAAGACAGTAGGTATTGACCTCGGAACGACAAACTCGTGCGTCGCCGTCCTCGAAGGCGGCGAACCGACAGTTATCGCGAACGCTGAAGGCGCGCGGACCACGCCCAGCGTCGTCGGCTTCACCAAGACCGGCGAAAGGCTTGTGGGCAGCGCGGCCAAGCGGCAGGCGGTCGTCAACCCCGACCGGACCATTATCTCCATCAAGCGCAAGATGGGTACAGCGGATAAGGTGACGATTGACGGCAGCTCGTACACGCCGGAACAGATCTCGGCGATGATCTTGCAGAAGCTCAAGACCGATGCCGAGGCATATTTGGGCGAGAAGGTGGACAAGGCGGTCATCACCGTCCCTGCGTACTTCAATGATGCCCAGCGCAACGCCACCAAGGATGCCGGTAAGATCGCTGGGCTGGAAGTCCTGCGGATCATCAACGAGCCGACCGCAGCCTCGCTGGCCTATGGGCTGGACCGGAAGAAGAACGAGACCATTCTCGTCTATGACCTGGGCGGCGGCACGTTTGACGTCAGCGTCCTGGACGTGGGTGACGGCGTATTTGAAGTGCGCTCGACGGCGGGTGACACGCACCTGGGCGGCGATGACTTCGACCAGCGTATCGTGGACTTCGTGGCCGATGAGTTCAAGAAGGACCAGGGCATAGACCTCCGCAAAGACAAGCAGGCCATGCAGCGCATGCGTGAAGCCGCGGAAAAGGCCAAGATCGAGCTGTCTAATGTGGTACAGACGACGATCAACCTGCCCTTCATCACCGCTGACGCCGATGGGCCGAAGCACCTGGATATCAACCTCTCGCGCGCCAAGTTCGATGAGCTGACCCGCGACCTGGTGAAGCGGACCGAGGAGCCGTTCACACGCTCCCTCACCGATGCTGGCATCGAGGCGAAGGACTTGGATGAGATCATCCTCGTTGGTGGCTCAACCCGTATCCCGGCCATCCAGGATCTGGTCAAGCGGCTCGGTGGCGGCAAGGAGCCGAACCGCAGCGTCAACCCGGACGAAGTGGTCGCGGTCGGCGCGGCCATCCAGGCAGGTGTCCTGGGCGGCGAGGTCAAGGACGTGGTCCTGCTTGATGTCACGCCGCTCTCGCTGGGCATCCAGACCCTGGGCGACATGTTCACCAAGCTGATCGAGCGGAACACGACCATCCCGACCCGCAAGTCCGAGGTCTTCTCGACGGCTGCCGACGGTCAGACCGCCGTGGATGTGGTGGTTTACCAGGGTGAGCGGCAGGTGTCCTCGCAGAACAAACTGCTGGGCCGCTTCCAGCTTACGGGCATTCCGCCCGCCCCACGCGGCGTCCCGCAGGTCGAGGTCACATTCGACATTGACGCCAACGGTATCGTGAACGTCTCGGCGAAGGACCGCGCCACCAACAAGGAGCAGCGCATCACCATCTCGGGCGCAGGCACCTTGGACAAGGCCACCGTCGAGCGCATGATTCGCGAAGCGGAGTCGCACGCGGCCGAAGATGCCGAGCTGCGCGAGAAGGCGGAGGCCAAGAACCAGGCCGACCAGCTCATCTATCAGACTGAGCGGCTCATCAAGGACCTGGGTGACAAGCTGCCGTCCGAGGAGAAGGGCAACGTCGAGACTGCTATCACCGATGTCAAGTCCGCCTTGGAAGGCGGCGATACCAGCCGCATCAAGGAGACCACCGAGCAGCTGCAGCAGGCTTCCTACAAGCTCAGCGAAATCCTCTACCGCCAGGCCGATTCCGGCCCCGCCCAAGATGGTGGCAACGGCCACCACGCCGACGGCGCTGAGGAACATGCGGAAGAGGCGCCCAAGCACGACGACGTCATTGACGCCGAGTTCAAGAGCGAGTAACACGCGCTTTGGTCCGGCATGCTAAGTGCCGGGCCGATCCCGCCCCTTTCGGGTGCTTTGACACCACACTTGGAGGAGAACAAACAATGCCGACCAACATCGTTCGTTCCGATCTTTTTGAGGACTACGAAGACCGTGCCTACGGCCACTTCTGAAGGTTGTTCACCATCGGTGCCCCTCTCCGCAACGACGCCGTAAAAGCGTCCTACAAGGATGGCATCCTGGAAGTTCGCCTGCCCAAATCCGAAGCGGTCAAGCCGAAGAAGGTGCAGACTTCGACTGGATAAGCGTCACCACATAAGGGCGGCGCGGGATCATCCCGCGCCGCCCTTTCGCCGTCTGATTACTTGCTCTGACCATCAGCGCTCTTCAGAGTGGCTACAGAAAGAGTGTATATAAAAACTCCGAACCGGCGGTTAAAACCGCAGCAACGAAGGCACGAAACCTGGCTCCGCAGGTTGGAATTCCGAGTCTGCAAAGGCAGACTTTGTGCTTTTGTTGCCGCGACTTCAGTCGCCCGCAGGGCATTCCTCCCGGAGCGAGAGGCATTCATCCCCTCGTGACGAGGCCCTGCGTAACATCAGTTAAACGCTTCGGCGGCCCCTGAGAGTACCCCCTGATAGTTTCCCCTCAATACCCGAATGTCTCACGCAAATAGCGGCGGCTGATTGCGATGCTCTCGCGCGGATCATTCTTTGTCGTGTCCTGCTCCACCATCACCCAGCGCACGCCGGGCAGGTCAGGCAGGACTTTTATTACGGCGGCGATATCCACCTGCCCACGCCCAAGTTCCGTCCAGCCGTCCGTGTCGAAGTCCTTGAAGTGCAGGTAGCCGATCTGGTCACGATGCTGCGTCAGGTATGCCGCCGGATCGGACCCGCCCTTCTGCACCCAGGCGATGTCCACACACAGATCCACCGCCTCCGGGTCCAGCCCTTCCAGCAAAATATCCATGCCCGTCTTGGCACCCTCGACCGCCTCGAACTCGAAGTCGTGGTGGTGATAGTGGAGGTGGATGCCCTCGCTGCGGAATGCGCGGCCGGCGTTGTTCAGCACGGAAACGGCGTCGCGGTAATCGTCTGCGCTCCGATTGTTCCAGACCCGCAGGCCCGAGTTGCAGATGTCTTGGCTGTCCACAACCTTTAGATAGGCGATCAGGGGCGCCACATCTTCCAGGGCGGGGAGCAGAACGTGCGAGCCGCCGTAGCGCAGGCCGCGCGCATCCAGAGCGCGGCGGTAGGCGACGGCGTCGCGCGCCCCGCCCTCGACGGCGTCGTAGCCGGCCTTGGCGACACTGTCCAAAATCAGGTCGGTCTGCGTGTTGATGTCGTACTTGAGCGTCGGATGGCCGCCGAAGACCAGAAGCTGCGCGCCCAGGGGTGGGAATGGCATAAGAAGTGCTCCTTCAAGGGTGATGTCAAAACCATTGGCGATATGCGGAGTAGTTTCCTGCATGTTTATTTCGCGCCTGGAGACCTCACGACGAAGGAGCGCACCGACGCCGCCCAAGCCGGTTTCGACCAGTGGGTGCATGCGACCCACGGCATTGATGGCCACAGCGACGATCAAGGCGATCTCATGTACGCCGTCCTGACCCGCGCTCCTACTGGTGAGCTGCCCCTCACCGCCCACACTATCACGGTGCGTGACTTAAACACCCTTAAAGTCTGCCACCCCGCCTTTGTCGTGCCGCCCAGCTGACTTCGCCGCCAGAGTCATTCACCGATGTTACGCATAGCTCCCTCACCAGGGGACAAATCCCTCTCGCTGCCTCAGAAACGTCCTTCGGATGGGTAGACTTCTTCTCTTTTCTTCTCTTGCGTTCGAAGGATGTGCTTTCGTAGCAAGAGAAGTTTACTTCCGCGCATGCCTCCGCGTAACATCAGCCATTCATTGACGCGGCGGCGGCGGCATGCTATACTAGGGTATGGATCGCGTGAGGCGCTTTACTCCCATTTGTCCGTTAAAGTCCTGTCTTTTAACGTTTTGCCTTTTAGCGTTGGCGCTGCTTACTCCCCAATGCGGCGCGCAAGACGCG
>JANLUQ010000555.1:0-6070 GCA_031363565.1 Armatimonadota bacterium
GCGACATCGCCGGTGCCTTCGGGCTTGGGAGGCTCGACTCTGATGGCGCTCTCGGAGCGGTCATTGCTGAAACCGCCGCGCCCGCCACCGTTGCCGCCGCGATCTCCGCCGCCGCCGGGACGACCGCCACGGTCACCACCGCCGCCGGGGCGTCCGCCGCGATCACCACCACCGGGGCGGGGGGGCCGGCCCGAGCACGAGGTGGAGTCGGGGGTAGTCGTAGAGGCCGCGCCCGAGGCGGCGGATCACGCCTTCTCTCGCTAGCCAAGAGAGCGCCTCATCCACGGCGGCACGGGAGCCAAGCTCCAGGAACTCGCATGTGACGAAGACAGCGCCATACCCACGCTTCTCCATCTGCTGCCTGAGTTTCTCGTAGACTGACTTATGCATGCAGCTAAGTAGTGGGGCTGAAATAGGTTATATTTAGGAAGTTCCGCCTGTTGAGCAAGTTTCTCTCAAAAGTCGGGATTTTGCCCTCGTAGTAAATATAACCTGATTTCGTCCATGTGCTTAGTATAGCGTATTCAGAATAACGTGGTCAAGTTTCTGAATTCCGCATCGATATTTAACTCTGATAGGAAGCGAGGTGCTGCATAGCGGCTTAAAGCCGGACGCCGCGTCCTTTCATGGCCTTATCATCCTACCTTACCACATGCAGCTGGCGATGCTCTTCTCCTCAGCCCCGACCGCATCCGCATAGATCGCCGTGGTGGAGAGCTGCGCGTGCCCCAGCCACTTCTACACCATATTGAGCGGGATGCCGTTCGCGACCGCCGAAACCCCGAATCCGTGCCGCAGCCTCTTCGGAGACTGTGTTTCTGCCTGACACCAAAGTGGGCACCACGGCGCAGGGAGCAGCTATCGGGCCGGTCATCTGGGATTACAACCTGGGATTACAACGTCGCCACCCACTGACTGAAGGTCCCGGCGGTGTAATGCGGCGGTGGCGGGTTGTTTGTATCCCCCTGAGAGTTGGCGTTGAGGCCGGGGGGGTAGATGACGGTGGGGTTACCCTGAAGTACGATGCCGCCATTCGCTCCAGCCTTGCCCGCCTCGATGCTGCCCGTCAGAGTCCCATTGCCGCCGAGCAGCACCCCTCCATTCAACGCCTGGACGACTCCCACGGTCATGGTTCCGTTTCCTGTGACCGTGATGGCCGTGGACGACGTGCTCAGGCTTGCCAAAAGCGAGTTCGGCATCTGCGTGCACGTGTAGGTGCCGTTGTTACCCAGGTAGAAGGTGCCCGTACACACGAGTATGACGCCCTTATTTGTAATGACGCCGTTGCCGTTGGCGTAATCGATATTTCCGTTGACATAGACCACGACCGGCTGGGGGTTTGTGCCCGGGTCCAATGTCAAGTTCATCCCGTGGGTCATGTCAATGTTTCCATTGATGACGCACGAGCCTGTAATCGTCCCCGGCAAGCTTGAGGAACTGTAAGTGGTGCCGCTGCTCTGCGCTGCGGAAAGCCAGGTCGAGGTGATGTTGCTGATGAGCGAGCTGCTCGGGAACGGGATCGGTGCCGCCAATTGAGTTAATGAAGAGGAGGGGTTGTTCACGGGGCTGAGTGCGGCGAGCGACGTGTTGTAGGAGGCTGGAGCCACGGCGATCTGCCCGTCTATATAGTAGGCGCTCCCGACGCTGCTGACAACGCCATTGGCGAGGGCGCCGGCCCCATGAAGTGTGGTCCCGCTGGGGTCCTGCGTCTTAGAGTTTCCCTGCAATTGGATGTTCCCATTGGAAACGAGAGCACCGTTGGGAAACGTGAAGTAGTTGAGACCCGACTGGGTCGTGAGCGTGGACTCGAATGTCGCCTGAGCAGAACTCTTGACGCCATTCGGGGCGGTGCCGCGGCCTTCCATCGTGAAAATGTAAACCTGTGTCATGAGGCTCTTCGATGTCGAAGAAATCTTGGTTGCCGGGCTGGTACTCGTATCCGTTTTTGTGATTGTGACCGTTGTCGTGGTGCTTGGAGGTGTTGCTGCTGGGTTGTTAGCGACCGTGGTCTCGGTCGTCGTCTGCACCGTGCCGCTCTGGGCGGTGGTCGTCATGTCCGAGGCGGGCGGCAAGGCAGGACTGGACGTCCGGACAAGAACGGCAGAATAGGAGCCAGTGTCACCGAGGGTCCCAGAGGTGATGTTCGCGCTGCTGGTGTAGGTGCTGGCATAGAGCGCGTTCTGGATCTGCGCGTATAATGCATGATCGCCTGCCTCCGCCAGCTCCGTCGCCTGCACTTTTTGCATTGCCTGATAAGCGATCTGTGTTGACCCGCTTGAGAGACTGAACAGGGATATGGAGAGAAGGAACACGATGCCGGATATGATCATGGTAATCAGGAGTGTCGAGCCGCGCCTACGGCGTAGGCTACCGTTTGCTGAAGCTTGGTTCTTCGACCGTTCCCGTGTCAAAAAAAGTGTCATAAAGACGATGTTCCTATAGCAAGTACTCGCATGGCGTGCGCGGTCCGCCGCCGGAGTTTAGTGAGACTAAGGTTGGTCATTCAGAGGCAGTGATAAAAATCAGTGATTATGGAGGTTGGCTCGTCCACTCAGTTCCAATGTCTGCCTTTGGGCAGCCACGGACAGCGACGGGTCTACCACGGCCAACATCAAGTCGAGGGATGCACCTGTGACTAACCCCTGGTTTCCGGCGCTGCAGTCGACTGAGTATAGCGCGTCAACATGCGCGCCTGCCGCCGGAGCAGTCGTGAACAGAAGCGTTCCATTGGACACGCCAGTCGTTGGAGCGATATATCGAACATCTGCGGGCTGATTCTGCGTGGCGCCGCCGACAGTCGCGGCGGCGACCACATCGCTGCCACTTGTGCTTACCGGAGCCTTCAGCGAGAAGATTGTCTGTGTCCCCGTCCCGTCGAATGCCTGATCCACCAGGCAAGTAAAGCTGACAGAAGCGACGTTTTGCGCCAGAACGGTGTCCGGCATCGCGGCACGGGCGCTATGGGAATCCGTGATCACTAGTCGATTGAGTGTGTAAAGAGGCACTGAGCTGGAAGCCGCAGGCTCCATTTGATAGATGATGTGGTCGTAATAGCTCGGCCGCAGCGTCCCGTCCGGCTGCTGGGTCGTCGGGACAGCATTGGAAGCGTCATAAGCCGGTGCCTCTAAGACGAGCGTGGCGTAGTAAGTCGGAGGGCTGCTTGTGGCGTTCGTCAGATGGCTTGTGTAGGTCGTGTTGGTGTTCGGGTCTTTCCAGCTTGCGAGGACGTCGCTGCTGTCACGGACATCATTGATAAACATATCGAGGCGAACCCTGCCGGCCGAACTCATCGTCGCGTCCATCATGGTCTCTTTGCCAAGCCGGCCCGTGTCCACCGTCAGCCAGGCGAGCAAGCCGATTATCATGCCGAAAACCCCTATGACCAGGAGCGTCTCGATGAGTGTGAAACCCCGTCGCGCTCTCCGCTTTCTTGGATTCTGCGTCATTTTTATTGGATTCTGCGTCATTCTCCAGCCCCCTGTGCGTTCAGCGTATCCAGCGTGATTGAGGACGTGATGCTGGTCGTTCCGCTGCGCAGCCAGCTCACCGTGACGCGGATCTCCTGAGTGTTCGAGATTGATCCGGGCAGTACCATGTATGTGCCGGTGAAGTTCGCCGTGGCACCGGAATAGGAATAGTTTGGGAATTGCGTTTGTACGGCGGTGGGCATCGGGAAAGAGCGTGGCGTACCGTCGGAGGGCCGGTCGGAATAGTTCAGGGTGCGCAGATCCTCGAGTTCCTGGCGGGCGACGTTGAGGGCCACCGCCTGAACTTCCGCCTGCTGATCAAGCTTCCGTCCGACCAGCATCAAAGTTATCATTGGCAGGATGAGGACGATGACAGCGAGCGAGATAATCGTCTCGATCAAGGTAAAGCCGCCCCGCATCACCCCGCGATGGCTAGGTTGCTGTCGGCGAAAGCCAGCGCCGCGATGATTGCTTTCCATGTGTCGGTACTCGTCTCCCTAGTCGACCAACTTTGATCGTAAAGCCTAGTTGATTGTGAGGCCTGGATTTGCGCGCCTGGCCGTGGCCAAGCGACCTCTCCTTTTGAGTATCGGTCATCGCGCTGGAAATTCTTAGGCAGTAATCCTATCGGTAACGCAGTCTGGCTATAGGTTTGATTGCGTTGCTGCCGCGGCCTCGTCCTAACGGCGTTGCCACTGCCGCGCACTCTGGCGGTTGTGCTCGTCCACCAGCAGCCGGAAGCGCTCGAACAAGTCGTCCTCGATCCGCGGGTGAACCCCGCACGCGCGGCGCACCAAACCCGATTGGCGCTGGCGCCACTTGGTGTTGAGGCTCTCGACGATGCTGGTCAGGCCCGTCCCCTGTCGCACGGGTGGTGCTGCCCCGCCGGCAAGAGGCAGCTGTAGGCACCCCAGTAGTCGGTGTAAATCGGAGTGGTCGGTATAGACCGGCCGGCCCCGGTAGTCTGGGGCACCTCCGCCCAGGCCCACAAAAGCGTCTCGTCGGTGCGCCCGCCCAGTGCCGCGCCGAGCACCCGGCGTGTCTGCCGGGAGACGCACACACACAGCCAGAGCGGTGACGACTGACGCAGGCACAACTCGTCGAACTCGATCACGTCGTCCGCGGGCGCGGCCACCGGCGGTTGTAGGGCGTCCCCGATCAGGCGGGCCGCCCCCTTTTACGCACGGCACGGACGATCTGACGCCCGACCTTGAGGGCACGGGCGATCCCGCGCTTGGAGAGGCGTTCCTTGAGGGCGCCTAGGATCAGTGCCTCCCGCTCGGGCGTCATAGCGCGGCAGCGGGTGATTGCCAGTTGGAACCTGCACGGTCGGGTTCTCGAGCACCTGGCGAGTACCCCCGAGGCGGCCATAGACGAACAGATCACCCTCATGGCCGAGGAGGTCCTGTACCAGTACGAGCGCGCACAGGGGCCTGTGCGCTCCCTGGTGCCGACCCCGGACCTGACGGCGGAGCAGTGGGCCACGCGCACCGACGCCGAAGCCGCCGGCTACGCCAAGGCCTCCTGCTGGACGATGTGACGCCCGAGTGGAAGCGGCCGCGGGAGTGGCTGGGGAAGATGGAAAACGGCTCAGGAGGTAACACTGGGTGACAAAAAGCGACATTGAAGAAAACGGTGAGTAGGAAGAAAAGGGTGAGTGGGAAGAAGGGGAGAACTTGCCGGCGGCCCAGGAGAAGGCCATCCACGCGCTGCTCTCCTGCGTGACGGTCGGGGCCACCGCCAAAAAAACAGGCATCAGCGACCGGACGCTGCACCGCTGGCTGAAGGAGGCGGGCTTCCGGCAGGCGTACCTGGCCGCGCGCCGGCAGGTGATGGAGCAGGTGGTTGGGACCTTGCAGCGGGCCTCGCTCGGGGCAGTCGAGGCACTGGTCAGAAACCTCAAGTGCGGTGCCCCGGCGACTGAGGTGCGGGCCGCACAGGTGATCCTAGACGCGGGGCAGGAGGGCAGCGCCCGTGCCTAGCCGTTCTGTGTCCCGCCCGCCGCTGCGTAACCCGTGGACCCGGCTGGACCGTGTGTACCAGGCGTGCCGACAGAAAGAGGAGGCTGCCTACAACGGGTGGCTGCAACGCCTGACGGATGAGGAGCTGGACGAGCTGATCCGTGTGTGGGAAATCCGGGCCGCCGTCGCCGAGGGCCTGTTGCCGGACGACGTTTGGACGCAGGGCCAGGGGCGGCGGTGGAAGGCGGCAATGGAGAAAGGGACGCAGTGGGGGAACGAACAAGAGGACTGGCAAGGCACTCAGCAGAATACAGGCAAACAGGATGCAGACGAATAGAAGACTGGTGCGGCGACTGAAGCAGGCGGAGGGGCACACCGTGGGGCGGCGCTGCGCCTGTCAGAGTGCGCTGGGCATCCTGCGCGGCTACCTCTCGTTTCCGAGCCTTGACGCGGCCCGGAGCGCCCCGCCGTGTCCCCGCTGCGGCCGGCCCCCGTGGGAGGCGGCCCAGGGGTCTGCCGTGAACCTATGTGTCGGGCTAAACACTGAGGCGGTTTAGTATTTCCTGAGGGCCGCCAATGCCTGTAAGTGGATCTGCGGAGATGGACTTATCGCCCTTCTCGGCCTGCTGCAAGATGGCGACG
>JANLUQ010000564.1:0-5406 GCA_031363565.1 Armatimonadota bacterium
TTCACCCCCCCTTCCCTGGCGCAACTGCACCCGACCCGAGGGGAGGGGCGCGACTTGTCGCGGGGAGAGGATCAAAATGCCGCTCTATGCCGGCCTCATGTCGGGCACCAGCCTTGACGGGATTGACACCGCGTTCGCCGACATCAGTGTTCTCGACGCCGACCCGACCCATCCACGCTTTGCCATCGCCCTGCGCGGCACTGCCTCGATCCCCTACCCCGAAGACTTGCGCACGCGCCTCCAGACCGTCCGCGCGGGCCTGCCTGTCCCTGTCGGCGAGATCGCCGCGCTGCATTACGAACTCGGTGCGGTCTATGCCGATGCCGTCCTCCAAGCCGCCGCCGAGGCGAAGATCGAGATGGCTGAAATCGCTGCATTGGGCCTGCACGGGCAAACCGTCTGGCACGCCCCACCCTCATCAGGCACCCTCGTACCGAATACCCTCCAACTCGGTCAGCCCGCCGTTCTTGCCGAGCGCCTGGACTGCCCCGTCGTCTCCGACTTCCGCGCCCGCGACATGGCGGCGGGCGGTGAAGGCGCCCCACTCGTGCCATTCGCTGACTATGCCCTGCTGCACTCGCCGACCGAAACCCGCGTCGCCCTGAATCTGGGCGGCATCGCCAACATCACCTTTCTGCCCGCAGGGGGCGCATTGGCCGACACGCTGGCCTTCGACACCGGTCCCGGCAACCTCGTTCTGGACGGCCTCGCTGCCGCCTTGACGGGGCAGGCGTATGATGAGGACGGCGTGCTGGCCGCATCGGGGCAGCCCGATCCTGCCCTGCTCGCGGCCCGGTTACAGCACCCTTACTTTGCCCTGCCGCCGCCCAAAAGCACCGGCGCGGAGCTGTTCAGCCCGGCCTATATCGCCGACTTCCTGGGCCAAGCCGCCCACTTATCGCCCGCCGACGCCCTCGCCACGGCGGCGCGGCTAACCATAGACAGCATCGCCCACGCCCTGCGCGATTTTCTCCCACGCCTTCCCGACCGCCTGATTGTCGGGGGCGGCGGGACACACAACCGTGCCTTGATGGACGGCCTGCGCCGCGCCCTACCGTCCGTCGTCATCGAGACCCATGACACCTTTCCCACGAATGCAGGTATTATCCCCGCCGGGGCCAAAGAAAGCCTCGCCTTCGCCCTGCTGGCCGCCGCCCGGATGCACGGCATCCCTGCCAATATCCCCGCCGCTACGGGCGCGCGTGGCCCGCGTTTGCTGGGCGTAGTGACGCTGCCCTAGAAAGCTGATGACTATGACGCTCCACCAGAAAATCGGCCAGATGCTCCTGTTTGGGTGGTCTGGCGACACGCCCGAATCGAGCCATACCGTCAATGTCCATGCCGCCGCCCTCGTGGACGAGTTCGATGTGGGCGGCATCGTCCTGATGGGCCGCAATGTCGGGCCGCCGGAGCAGACGCGCGGCACGATTGCGGAACTTCAGGCGCGGGCGAAAGCGCAAGACCTGCCGCCGCTGTTCGTGGCCGTGGACCAGGAGGGGGGGCGCGTCCAGCGGCTGGGGCCGCCGCACTATCCGGCCCATCCTGCCGCCCGCGTGGTCGGCGATACGGGAGACCCGGAGCAAGCCCGCACGGCGGCGCGGTGGATCGGCGAGGGGCTGCGCGGGATGGGCTTTAATTGGGACTTCGCACCGGTGCTGGATGTGAACAATAACCCAAAGAACCCGGTCATTAGCGACCGCTCTTACGGCTCCGACCCCGTCCTCGTCGCTGCGATGGGAGTGGCCGCCGTACGCGGGTTCCAGGACGACGCGGGCATCCTGGCCTGCGGCAAGCACTTCCCCGGGCACGGCGATACGGAGACGGATTCGCACCACGGTCTCCCGCGTATCGGGCACGACCTGGCGCAGCTGGAGGCCGTGGAACTGGTCCCGTTCCATGCGGCACTGGAGGCAGGACTGGCCGCCGTGATGACCTCGCACATCCTGTTTCCGGCGCTCGACGCTCATTTGCCTGCGACGCTGTCCCCGACGATTTTGACGGGCCTGCTGCGCGGGGGATTGGGCTTTGAGGGGCTGATCATCACGGACGACCTGGAGATGGAGGGGGTGGCTGGCGGATGGGGGGCGGCCGAGGCCGCCGTGCTGGCGGTCCTGGCGGGGGCGGATGTTCTGCTCTGCTGCCACACGAGAGAGACGCAGAGGGAGATTCGGCGGGCGCTGATTGAGGCCGTCGAGACGGGGCGGCTGGCCGAGGCGCGGGTTGACGAATCGGTCGCCCGTATTGCGGAGGCGAAGGCGCGGTGGGTAGTGTAGGGGCGATGAATCGCGCCCCTACGGATGATCCGGCCCGCTCTGGAACCGCACCTGCCGGAACACGGCGTTGCAGTTATGGGCGTGGACGCCGATCTGGCCGCGCAGGAAAAAGCTATCCGAGGCACGCAAGGTCGGCGTCTTGCTGCCGCCCACAAAGACGGTAATTGTGGCCCCGCGCAGGACGACTTTCACATGCTGCCAGGTATTGAGCGGCACGGCCAGAGGAGCGCGCGCCAGTTCCGTGTAGTCGTTCATGGAGCGGCTGAGGAAGACGCTGCCCGCCGAGTCCAGGCCGACGCAGTACCCGGAGAAGGCGTCCGGGCCGGCAAGATCGGCATTGGTCGTGCGGAACATCAGCCCGGCGTTGCCCGCCGAGGTTAGCATCACATCCGCCTCCAAGATCCCATCATGCCAGGCCGGATCGCCCGTGAGCGACTTGCCGGTCGTGCCGGCGTTGTTCAGCAGATAAGATCCGTCACCGAGTCCACAATGGCCGCCATACCGAGTCCATCCGGCGTCGGTCCCCACCGTGAAGTCCGAGGCGTAGACAGCAGGCCAGGGCCGGACGGGCACGACCTTCCCCCAGCGGATACGTACGCCGCGATAAGTGTTCATCGCGGCCAGTGTGTCCGGGGCGGTCTGGTAGATCGCGGGCCAGGTGAGGACGTGGCCGATCGGCCACGCCGGCGGGTTCGCCAGGAGCCAGGTCGCCCCGTCGTCGTCGCTGTATGAGATCTGGTTCTCGCAGGAGGTGGCGATCAGGCGGCCACTCATCAGCGTCGTCACCCAGGGTCCGGCGTGCTGACAGGGGATGCGGACGCCGATTCCGGGCGGCCAGGTGACGCCGTCGCGTGAGGTCTTGAAGTAGACATCGGCGTCCCCCACCCCGACGACTTCATAGACCGCGATGTATTGGCCATTCTTCATCCGCGCAAGGACCGGCATACCGGGACGCTGCCCACCCCCGCCGACCTGGGCGGCCAGGACGATTGGTCTCCCCCAGGTCTTCCCACCGTCCGGGGACACCTTTTCGGAGACGATCTGGCTGTAGGCGGGCGTGGCGACGGCAGGCTTCTCGTTGGCATAGGCGCAGGCCAGCTTGCCGTCGGGGAGGAAGAAGAAGTGCGGCTCCCAGAGGCCGACTGAGGGGTGCCGTGCCTGGGTCGGCGGCGGCTCGCTGGTGTCTACCTGGCTCTGGAAGGTCCAGGTCTTGCCGTCATCCGCGCTCCGGTAGACCGGCAGGTGATATGAACGGGGCAGACCCGGCCCATCCACAACCGACCGGCCCGTCAGCAGCAGGTCGCCACCCGGCAGTTGGATGACCTCGCCGTTGTCCAGATTGCGTCCCGGCTCGATCACGGTGCTGATCGGTGTCCAGGTCCGCGCCTTGTCGGCACTGATCTCTAGCTGCAGGATGCTGTTCGGCTTGGGGTAGAGAGTGTTGACGCCCAGCCAGCGGCCATCTTTAAGCGGCGTCATGCGCCCCCACCCGGCATCCGCGACGCGCGTGGTTTCGCCCCAGGCGAACGGCCCCGAGGGGTCCGCCCCGGCGCGGAGGGCCAAACATGAGCCGATGATCGCCAGCGTAGACATTAGGAGAAGTCTTGCCGTCATATCCGTTATCATAACAGAACGACCCGGCAAATTCAAGACGGGGCACACCGGGTATATCACTCCGGGTACAATACAGCTATGCCCGCCAAAGTCTGCCCGCGCTGCGGCGCGCAGTACCCGAACCTGAAATCCACCACCTGCCCGGAGTGCTTCGCCGTCCTGGTGACCGTGGACGACGCCACGGCGGCGGAACTGAGTGCCGCCCGTGCCGAAGTCGAGCAGACCCCTGAGTTCCAGGAGGTCAAAGCCGCCGATGACGAGCGGTTCAAGGAGCAGTCCTTCGGCGCCTGCCTGGCCGTCATCGCGATCACCGTCGTGACGCTGATTTTAGGCATCTTCCTGATCGTCAGCGGCGCCCGGCACAAAGCCCCCCCTGCCCCCAATAATGGGGGGGCCGGATTAGGAACGACTGCCCGTCCGGCGGCGTCTCTCACTCCCCCATTATTGGGGGCGGGAGGGATACCCCTTACCACCCTGCCGGTCGCCGCCGCCACGCTCGACGATGTTTTCCCGCCCATATTAGGACCTTACCAGCGGCTTGCGCGCGACCAGAAGACCTTCCTGCCTTCCACGCTTACGCCATTGTTCCATGCCGCCTATGCCCAGCCCGGCGGCAGGCAGCTGGATGTCTACGCCATGCCTGCCGGCCGCCCGACGCCGGAGCAGAACGAGTTTCGCTTGGGCCTCGCGGTCGCCGCCCCAGCGGGCGGCGACCGCCCACAGCTGTTCTTCGCGACCGAATACTGGCGCTTCGCCGTGCTGGGGACGGCGGGGGACGAGGCAGGGCCAGGATCGTTCCGAGAGGCACTGACAGGGCATTTCCGGTAGAGCCTATACCCGCGCTTGCGGCGAGGTGGGTTCTTGGGTATACTAGCGCCATCACATTCGCGCGAGGTCCCCACCCAATGAACAAGACCCTCAAAAC
The DNA here is from genome assembly GCA_031363565.1 of Armatimonadota bacterium. Taxonomy (GTDB): domain Bacteria; phylum Armatimonadota; class Armatimonadia; order Armatimonadales; family Capsulimonadaceae; genus JANXMY01. The sequence continues at coordinate 4,813 of JANLUQ010000564.1, forward strand.
GCTGCTCTGGGCTGGCGCGGGGGCGGCCGCCCTCGCCGCCGCCAACAATGCCGTCTTTGGCCGGGCCAAGGCGCTCGGCAACCCGCTGGGCGGTGAAGGCCGCTTCTGGCCCGGCCCTTACGGTGACATTTTCTACACGCGCCAGGGCCAGCCTGCGCGCGGAGGCCGCCCCGTCGTCCTGCTGCACGGCCTTTATGCGGGCGCGTCCGGCTATGAGTGGCGCAAGAACTTCGACGCGCTTTCCGAGCATGGCCTGGTTTATGCCCCCGACTGGCTCGGCTTTGGGCTGTCGGACAAGCCGCGCATCCGCTACACCGCCGCCCAATATGTCGAGCAGCTAGGCCAGTTCCTGCGCGAAGTGGTCAAAGAGCCGTGCGACATCGTCGCCTCATCGCTGGCCTGCGCGTATGCCGTCCAGGTCGCCGCCGATCTGCCCGATGCCGTTCATACGCTGGTGCTCGTCTGCCCAACCGGCTTCCGGCACCTCGCCAAAGCGCCGGACGCGGGCACGGAAGTGATCTACGCCCTGACCCATGTGCCCCTGCTGGGGACCGTGATTCACAACGCGGTCACGTCGCTGCCCAGCCTGCGCTA
>JANLUQ010000590.1:0-4148 GCA_031363565.1 Armatimonadota bacterium
CTGACCCCCCGTGCTGTAAGTGAGCAAATCCCAGGGGTTCAGCCCTGGGGACCGAGGTAACCGGAAACCCACCATGACCGACATCACTACTCTCGACATCACGCCTGAAGAGGTCCGAACGGGCCGGATCACGCCCGTCCATTTGAGCGCCGCCACGCGCGCTCTGCGGGATGACGGCATCGTCGTCCTGAATGACATCGTTTCGATGGACCATATCGCCGCACTGCGCGAGAAGATGCTGTATGACCTGCCCGCATACCTGGCCCGGACGGATGCTCCGTTTAACTTTAACACGGGCAATGTCCAGCAGGAGCCGCCGCCGTTCGCGCCTTACCTGTACAAAGACGTCCTGCTCAACGACATCGTGATCTCGGTCACGCACAGCCTGCTCGGGGACGGCCTGCACAACGGCTTTTACAGCGGCAATACGGCCGTCGGGGGCAGCGGGCAGCGCCAGCCGGTCCACGCCGACGTGGGGCAGTTGTGGCCGAATTTGGAAGTCGCCACGCCGCCATTCGGCCTGGTCGTCAACGTCCCCGTCGTGGATATGAGCGCCGAGAACGGCAGCACCGAAGTCTGGCCCGGCACCCATCGGGACACGACGATCTATGTCCAGCACGGCGACATCAAGCTGCCGCCCGCCGCCGTCGAGGCCCGCCGCGCTGTGCGCCCGCCGCTCCAGCCCACCGTCCGTGCTGGGGGCGTCGTGATCCGCGACCTGCGGCTCTGGCACGCCGGGATGCCGAACCGGACCGACCGGGCGCGGCCCATGATCGCCATGATTCACTGGGTAAGCTGGTGGCCAGCCCAGCCGGTGCCCTTCCCTCGCAGCGAAGAGGCGTTCTTCCAGCACCCCAACTTGAAGACGGACGCGGAGTGGGTGGACGGCCCGATCAACTACGTCGCCCATGGCGGGGCGTATGACTTGCAGGCTTCGACGGCCTCCTAGGGCCGCTCACGACCCACGAAAGGCCACCATGAAAAATGCCGCGCTGCTTACCTTTCTCCTGACCACGCTCACTCTCCCCGCGCTCGCGGTGGGGGCCACGAAATCCGGGCCGGGGCCACCTCCCACGGTCCTGCTCCAGTTCAGTTTTGTCGTGCCGCATAACAGGTGGGACCCTAAGCCCAGCTTTGTCCCCGAACTGGTCTTGTCCTGCGATGTCGAGGCCAAGGGAAAGCCGAAGAATGTCCTGCTCGTGGCATCCTGCGGCAACGCGACCATTGACAAGGTGGCGCGAGAGGCGATGCGTCAGATGCCTTTCCCAATTCTCCCAGCCGGCTCCGCCAACCGCCACTACGTCTACCTCTGCATAGGGACTGAGCTGCCGCCGGACGGCCCACAGCCGGCTCCCCCCCCACTGCCTAAGTTTGGCCTTGGAATCCCCAGCAACTTGTGGAACCTGAACCCTTCTCATGACATGGTAGTCGCCTTCGATGTGGGGGCCGATGGGAAGCCTAAGAACATCGTGCTCAAGGAGTTCTCCGGCAATGATACTGTGGACAAGATGGCAGTAGAAGCCGCCGGGCGGCTGCATCTGCCGCCCGTGGGGAACGGGCCCGTGAATCGCCACTTGACGTTTGTGTGCGAGGTGTTCAGGCAGTAAGCGCCTTCGGGGACTTAGTTCTTCTCATCGGGGTTCATTGGGGGCGGCTATGATCTCGCCAGTCTGGAAGGAGGGAAGCGGAGATGCCATCCACCAGGGTCAGGTTGACCATGGGGTGATCGTCGTGGGTGGGGCCGAAGTCGGAGTCGGGATGCCAGGCGATGACGTCCAGGCTGGAATCGGTCGTGAAGAAGGAATGCAGACAGCCGGCGGGGATGCGCCAGCCCATGCCAGGGGCCAGCGCGAAGGTGCCGTTCGGGGTGCGGCACTCGCCCGCGCCGCGCAGGATGACGCCGATGCGCTCCGAGGGGTGCGTGTGGCGGAGCGCCAGCGCTTATCGGCGTTTTCCAGGTATAGGCGGACATTAGGCAGCCCGGCGCTCTGGGCACGGAAGCTGACGGTTCGATAACCCGCAAGCGTCGAGGGCACGTCTTTGGTGTTGAGGTTGACGAAGAACTGGTCGCCTCCAGCGGGCACTGCAAAGTGGTCTACATGGAGAGTCGCGGCCCCATTCGCGAACGTCACGGCGGCTTTGGAGGCGGGGTCACTCTCCTGGGTCCATTGGCTCGGCTGGAAGCTGTACGCTAGGGGGGCAGCCGGTCGAGGGTGGGTGACAAACCAGCCGCCTCCAAGCGCGACGGCGACGCCGATTCCAACCAGCAGGCCAGCCCAACGGCGGCGCTGGGTCGCGATCTGCTCTACGCGGCGGGCATGGACAACCGAGGCGGCGCGGTCCAGGTACTCTTTGGGCAGGCCCATTTCGGCGGCGGCGGCGACAGTGGCGCGGCGCTCCTGGGTCTGCGCCTGCTCGGCGTCGTAGAGTTCTCCCGCCACCCGCACGACTTCCGCCATCTGGTCTGGCGGCACGTCTTTCATCCGAAGCATGGTCGTTTCGCTCCCAGTTCTGGGCTTATCCTGCGCTATTATAGCACACAAATACGGCGCGCGGGTTTGGCAGGCTTGACAAAGCCGCCCCGTTCATGCTATAGTAACCTTCAGACACCGGACAGGGGCGCGCCCCCTGTTCATTTTTTTGCCTGTTCTCACAGGTGGAGGCGGCACAGCATGGCGGAATCCTACAAAGACCCAGACCCAAAGCCGATCGGACCCAAGAAGGGGACGCCCGCCGGCAAGCCAGCCGTACCGGCCCGGACTGGCATCGCGGCCGAGGCGCAGCGGCGCGCGCAGTCCATGGCGAAGGCCCAGCCGACCAGTCCGCAGCAGTTTTTCCAGGAGGCCTGGGTGGAGCTGAAAAAGACGTCCTGGCCGAATCGGGACGTGCTGACCAAATCCACCTCAGTCGTCCTCGCCTTCGTCCTCGCCGTCGCTATCTGGGTCGGTGGCCTTGATGCCCTCCTGAGGAAGATCGCCACGCCGCTATTCAACGGCGGGCATTAACAAAGATTATGCAGAAGCACTGGTACGCAGTCCATACCTACTCGGGCCACGAGAAGAAGGTCAAGACGAACGTCGAGCGCCGGGCGGAGACGATGGGGTTGAAGAACAAAGTCTTCGACATCCTCGTCCCGACCGAGAAGGAATCGCGCATCCGTCAGGGCAAGAAGAGCGAGATAGACCGCAAGGTCTTCCCCGGCTATGTTTTCGTCGAGATGGTGCTCGATGACAACACCTGGTATCTGGTCAAGAGCACGACCGGCGTGATCGGCTTTGTCGGCGATGCCAAGCCCACGATCGTCAAGGATTCGGAGATCCGAGAGATCCGCAAGGCCATCGAGGAGTCCGACACCAAGCCGTACATCCGCCCCAAGTGGGAAGTCGGTCAGGCCGTGCGCGTCAACTCGGGCCCGTTCGGAGACTTCACAGGCAGCATCCAAGAGATCAACGCGCCCAAGGACAAGGTCAAGGTGCTGATCTCCATCTTTGGCCGAGACACGCCCGTCGAGCTGGAATTCAGCCAGATCGAGAAGATTTCGTAACAGGCCGCCCCCTAGCTCCGAATGCTAGGGGAAGCGGATGAAGAAGACCCGGCCCTCCGTCTCCTCCACTATTGGGGGCTGGGGGGCATCATCAAGGACATCACAGACATATGGCAAAGAAAATCACCGGAGTCGTCAAGCTCCAGATCAACGCCGGCAAGGCAACCCCCGCACCGCCCGTCGGCCCTGCGCTGGGCGGCTACGGCATCAATATGATGGAGTTCATCAAGGGCTACAACGAGCGGACCGCTGCGATGATCGGCTCCATCGTCCCCGTTGAGATCACCATCTACGAGGACCGGTCGTTCACGTTCATCACCAAGACCCCACCCGCCGCCGACCTTTTGAAGAAGGCCGCCGGTATTCCGAGCGGGTCGGGAACGCCCAACAAGACCAAAGTCGCCAAGATCACCCAGGATCAGCTTCGGCAGATCGCCGAGACGAAGGCCCCGGACCTGAATGCCAACGACACCGAGGCGGCGATGAAGATCATCGCCGGTACGGCCCGCTCGATGGGCATTGACATAGGCTAATGGAACCGCTGAAAATCCTGCTGTCGCCGGACACGCCGCTCTGGCTCAAAATCGGCGCGGCCATCTTCTTG
>JANLUQ010000609.1:0-3374 GCA_031363565.1 Armatimonadota bacterium
GCCATCACGCAGTATCAAGAGGCACTGCACCTTGCCCCGTCCAATGAGACCGCGCGCGTGGGGATGGATACTCTTCTCGGCAAAGGGAATCACCAGGGCAGGCATTAATCCAGCTCGGCTTCGGCACCAGAGAACACCCCAGGGCGATCATACGCGCCGGGAAACCACGACCGACAAAGGGCAACCACGGGGGGTTGCCACTACCGATTCCCCGAGGCATAGGGGCAGGCCCCCGTGCCTGCCCATCCTTCCCCTTTCCCCCTGTGCCTGCCCTGCATGGGCAGTTGCCCTGGGGAATACCCAGCCCCTCTTGCCGCCAAGGGGCGCGCGTGATATAATATCCGCAGACATCAGAGGAGACATTACCATGACCTTAAAGATCGCGATGATCGGGGCCGGCTCGGTCGGCTTCACGCGTGGGCTGCTGCGCGATATCCTGTCCGTGCCGGAACTCAGCGACACGCAGTTTGCCTTTCACGACCTGTCCGACCACAACATGGACATGGTGACGCAGCTCTGCCGCCGGGATATCGGGGCCAACGGGCTGGCCGCCACAGTGACGCCGACGACAGACCGGCGGGCCGCCCTCGAAGGCGCGGACTACGTCCTGTGCATGATCCGCCAGGGCGGGCTGGAGGCGTTCCAGTCGGACATTGACATCCCCCTCAAATACGGCGTAGACCAGTGCGTCGGCGATACCCTGTGCGCGGGTGGGCTGATGTACGCTCAGAGGACGATCCCGGCCATGCTGGACTTCTGCCGGGACATCCGCGAGGTGGCGAAACCCGGCGCGGTCCTGCTGAACTACTCGAACCCGATGGCGATGAACACCTGGGCTTGTAACAAATACGGCGGGGTCAAGACCATCGGCCTGTGCCATGGGGTGCAGGGGGCGCACTGGCAGATCGCCCGCGCGACCGAGCAGTGGGCGAAGTCAGAGGGGATGCTCGGGCCGGATGAGAAGCTGCACCGGCGCGACGTGGCGGCCGTCTTCGCGGGTATCAACCACCAAACCTGGTGTATCAAGGCTGAATGGGGCGGCATGGACCTCATTCCGCATATGTACGAGATGATGGCGGCGGTGGAGGATTTTCAGATTGATGAGAAGGTGCGGCTGGATGTGCTGAAGCGGTTCGGCTACTACAGCACCGAATCGAATGGGCACCTCTCCGAGTATGTGCCCTGGTATCGCAAGCGTGTCGGCGAGATTGGCGAATGGATCAGCCTGCGCTCGTGGATCAACGGCGAGACGGGGGGGTATCTGCGGGTCTGCACCGAGGGGCGGAACTGGTTCGAGCAGGACTTCCCAAACTGGATGGCGCAGGACCCGCCGCGCTTCACACCCGAGGCGCGGGGCGAGGAGCATGGCTCGTATATCATCGAGGCGCTGGAGACGGGCCGGGTCTATCGAGGGCACTTCAATGTCGTGAATGAGGGCCACATCACGAACCTGCCGGACGGCTGCATCATCGAGATACCGGGCTATGTGGACAAGACGGGGATCAACATGCCGGTCATCGGCGACCTGCCGCTGGCCTGCGCCGCGACCTGCTCGGCCTCGGTCCGCGTGCAGGAAATGGGGGTCGAGGCCGCCGTTACGGGTGATGTCCTGCTGCTGAAGCAGGCGATGCTGCATGACCCCCTGGTCGGCGCGGTCTGCACGCCCGAGGAGGTCTGGCAGATGACGGATGAGATGCTGGTCGCGCAGGCGCAGTGGCTGCCGCAGTACGCGGGCGAGATCGCAGGCGCGGCGCGGCGCCTGGACGTTGCCGTGGCGGACGGGACGCGGGTGCGTCTGCGCGAGACCGAGGGCGCGGCGCGGGTGCATACGGCGACGGTCGCGGAGATGCAGGAGCGGGCCGCCGAATCGCGGGCGAACGCGCAGGCGGCGGACAAGGGGAAGATGACGAAGACGGCGGCGGATGCGGCGGCGTGATCCTCTCCCCGTCGCTGCGCGCCGACCCTCCCCTCGATTCGGGTGGTGCTAGTCGTGCCTCCATAGCGCACTGAACAGTTGCGCCAGGGAAGGGTGTGTCAAAAGGGGTTTGACTAGCTCTCATAAATGCCTACCGGGACCGGAGGGCCTTCCGAGAAGCAGTGCCCTGGCCCCTACCACCGACCCTTCCCTCCGAGGGGAGGGTCGGCGCGCAGCGACGGGGAGAGGATCATTCCTCCCCCTTTGCCGCCTGCCAAACCGCTTCCATTTCCTCCAAACTCAAGTCGGAGACGGCGCGGCTTGTCTCGGCGGCCCGGCGCTCGATGTGCCGGAAGCGGGCGGCGAAACGCTGGGTCATGCGGCGCAGGGCGTCCTCGGGGTCTATTTTCAGGTGCCGGGCGACATTGACGAGGGTGAACAGCAGGTCACCCAACTCGTCGGCGGCGCGGGCGGTCTCGCCGCTTGCGATCTCGACCCGCAGCTCCTTGATTTCCTCCTCGACTTTGTCCAGAACCTCATTGACGGTCGGCCACTCGAAGCCGACCTTGACGACGCGCTTGGAGACCTCAAGGGCGCGCATCAGGGCGGGCAGGGCAGGCGGGATGCCGTCCAAGATGCCCACACGGTCCTCATAGCCCGGCTCGCCGCGCTTGATCTGCTCCCAGTTTTTCAGCACCTCATCTTCCCCGCTGACGGATACGGTGCCGAAGACATGCGGGTGTCGGCGGATGAGCTTCTCGACGATGGCGCGGGTCACGTCCCCGAGGACGAACGCGCCGGACTCGCGGGCGAGCTGGGCGTGGAAGACTACCTGGAGCAGCAAGTCGCCGAGTTCCTCGGCCAGCTTCGTCGGGCTGCCGCCCTCGATGGCCTCGACGACTTCATAGGCTTCTTCGATGACGTACTTTCGCAGTGTTTGGGGAGTCTGGGCGAGGTCCCAGGGGCAGCCGCCTTGGGGGTCGCGCAGGCGGGCCATGACGGCGACCAGGGCATCGAAGTCGGCGGGAGTGGGAGCAGGGGGCGGGGCGGGGGCGAAGACGCGCAAGGGAAGGCCCTCACGCCGGGCGGCTTCGGCCAGCAGGAGGCCGATGGGGTCACCGGTCTGCGGGTGACCCGGCACGACGCAGGCCGCCTCGCCCCGGCGGGCGGCTTCCAGCACCAGGGCGGCGGCCTCAGCGTCGGGGAGATCGTCAAGCGCATCGAAGGTGATGCCGCCCCTGGTCTGGAGCCAGAGGGCGGCGGGGTGCCGGCCCGCACGGCTGAACCGGGGGCCGGAGACGGCGCGGAGGGCGTCCCAGGCTCCCAGGCTCAGCCCGTCACGGGTGTCTGGGGGTCCCAATCCGATCAGAGTCAGCATCCACAGTGTCCTTCGTTACGGATGAGCAGGCGTGAAGGGCGAGGTGCCGCCTGCCGGGGCCGACGGGGCCGGCTGGGTGAG
>JANLUQ010000628.1:0-2733 GCA_031363565.1 Armatimonadota bacterium
TGAGGCAATAGTCTGCTGCCAAAGAGAGGACAAAGCCTACACCCCCGACGCGGGTAAGAGGATGTATTTTTCGCAGAATGTACAACGCCCTCGTTTTCTGGAACCTTATCTGGTGAAGCCTTGTTCGCGCCACTTGCTTACCTCCGCCAACCCACCGGTATTTCGTGGAGTGGCCTAACAGTTTTGCTCATCGGCGACACCGCCTGCATAATCACCCGACCTCGCAGAGCCACCCTGACAGGTGGCGTCCGGTGCAGCGCGGGGTTGAGCCGCTTCGTTTACCGCGCCTCGACCCCTTGACAACGCACATACTCCGCGACCCTGCTGTCTAACCATTCTTTGGCTTTCAGGTCCGCAAACGTATACAGCACCTCGGGAACCCGAACCAAGTTGTCGCCACTCCACGTCTCGGATTGGAAGTAGAGGACCATTCCGACCGGAGAGGTCGCGTCTTTTTCCCGCAGAACGTGCGCCGATTGACCGACGGCTAACTCCCAAAGCACCGGCATTTTATCGGCAATTTTGGGCGAGTGCTTTCCCTTTAGAATGTAATCCTCGGGTTCGCCGGAGCGCGGATAAACTTTTGGGTCCTCGGCATTTTTATCCCACTTCTGCCAATCCAGATCTACGATGTGCTGCTTCACAACGGGCCGAAAAGAAAACCCTGTCAGACCAGAAGCCTCTAGTTGAACGCGAAAGTCCTCAGTGACGACGATTTCGCGCAATCCTGGAAAAGAGATCGGGGGGATGAACGGCCCAGTCCGTTGGATTTGGAGCAGTCCCGTGACGCTATCACGGGTCGCTTGGCCTTGCAGGAGGGTATTTCCATAATCTCCCCAGGAATGCTCACACTCTTGGATGGTAAAGAATTGCATCAGCCGCCCCTCCGATAATATACCCGGCCTATGCCGAAGCGGCCCATCCTTTTATTCTACTGTATTTGGCGCGAAACCCGTTTCATTCACGCCAAAATCGCCGAATAAAGCGTCGTTACTGCCAGAATTGGTAGGTCGGGTTCTGCGTCATAATGCCCCAGATGTTGAGCAGACTGCCGGGGATGAACTGGCCCAGGATGAGGCCGTAGAAGAAGGGCAGGGCGGCGGAGAATGTACGCATCCCGCCGTAGCGCAGCAGCACGACTTTGGTGAGCCAGGCGATGAACAGCGGCAGCCAGAGCAGGTTCATCTCCCATGAGCCGGAGACGGCGTAGGCCAGCGGGTGAAAGGGCCACCAGAAGAAGCGGACGCGCATGGCCTGCAAGAAGGCCGCGAAGAGGAAGCCGACGACGATCGCCAGCGCCGCCGAGGTATTGGCGGGCTTGGGCGCTTTCAGCCAGCCTGTATAGCGGTCCCAGCCGCTCGTGTCGGCCCACTTCATGCCGTACATGTAGTCGGTGTGCAGCAGCGCCCAGAAGGCGCACAGCATTCCGAAGCCACCGGCCAACAGCAAGGCCCAGAACCAGCCGCGCATCTCGCGCCGCGCCCCGGTCTGCTCGGCCATCTTGAACGCCTCCAATTGGAACGGCATCGGATGGCAGCGGTAGGCGCGGTTGAACCAAAAGAACAGGCTGAAAGCGGCCATTCCGCCCGGCGCCATTCCCTGTGTCCCCAGCACATCCGAGAGTGCCCAGTCAGGGCCGGTAAAGTGCAGGTCGTGAACGGGGGTGCCAAGCTCCGCCCGCATCCGTGTAATCGCCAGGGCCAGGGCGAAGTAGATTAGGAAGAACAGGACCGCCAGCCACCAGGCCAGGCCGAGGGCGACCGAGAAGGCGACCAGCCCAGCCATCCCACCGGCAAGACCCACGAAAGCCCAGCGGTAGCGCATCGGCTCGTCGGCGTCGTCTATCTCCGAGTCGCGGCCCAGGGCGCGGGCGACGACATGGCCGAAGTAGTGCCGGCTGATCCAGAGCGTGCCGACGAAAAATAGCAGGTAGGCGCCGAACGCCTGATAGTTGGCATAGGGCATCCGGGGGTCGGCGTCCCAGGCATTCGCGACCACGACCACGGCCTGGAGCTTCCAGAAGATGTAGAAAAACCAGGATGAGAACAGGAAGTCGAGCGGCATCAAAAGCCCCAGGCCGACCATGAACGGGTAGTAGGTCAGGGGCGTCCAGCCGATGGCGTGGAAGGGCTTCGTCGAGAACGACTGCCCGATGTCCACGACATTAGACGGGAGGATGGCGGGAATGGCAGGATAGTAGTAGTTCAGGGCATTGGTGGTATCCAGAGCCGCCGCTAGGGCAAACCCCAGCCAGAACAGGCGGCTCTTGGTCAGCGGTACGCTGCTGCGGCCCCGCCCAAACGGCTGGGCATCGGTGATCTCCAGGGGAATCTTGGTCAGTGGGTAGGTCAGTCGCTCATTATCGGTCCACTGCTTGCGGATGAGGACGTTGATGCACTGCATGGTCCAGAGCAGCAGGACGACGAATCCGGTCCAAATCAAAATGGCGGGCAGCCAGGCGTGGAGCGCTTCGGCGTCAAAATGGCCGTGGCCGAGGTAGAAAGCGGAGCGTTTATCAACGCCTGGCACCATTGCCCACAGGGGCAGATACCGGCCAAATAGGGGCAAATAGTTGTTGCTGGTGTTGGACTGCGCCAACGGCCAGGTTAGGTTGGGGACCAGCATTTGGATGAAGTCGTGTCCGGCCATGCACGACCCGATGCAGAGCATGGCATAGACCAGCAGCAGCTCCCCCTGCGCGAAGGCCCAGCGCGGGCGGACGCGGGCGACCAG
>JANLUQ010000638.1:0-4085 GCA_031363565.1 Armatimonadota bacterium
CCCTTTTTGGAGCGAGGAGGTTCTGATTTAAGAGCTGATGGTACGCGCGCCCTGCCCTGAAGCCCCGCCGTTCACGGCGGGACTGCGTGACATCAGTGATTAAGAGCATCTTACCGATTTTGGGTCGCTGCGTCAAGGTCGAAACGTAGAGAATGCGAAAAGCAGGAGGGCAGGGCGGGGACAAGCCCCGCCTCTACTCAGACGGCTGCCTTTGAGGCGGGCGGGCGGCTTTGAGTGACCTTTTCACATGTCTTGGAATACTTCGAGGTGACGGAGGATAGGATAGGAACAGGAGGGAGCAGGGCTGCATGACGAAGGAGGACAGCCCCGCGGTCGCCATCGTCTGCGCGGTGCTCATCCCGCCTGCCGTGAGCGTGCAGTAGCTCACAGTCCTGCTCGCCAGATTCGAGGTGAGGTGGATGGTCGCGGTCCCCGAGGCCTTGTTAATGACCATAACCGCGGGCGTGCCGTCCTGGAGTACGGCCATGGCTTCTACCATTGGACTGTTTGATGTGGTTTTGAGAAGTGAGCCGATCAGATTATGGTTCGCCCATTGGAACAGGTAGGCCGGTGTCCGCAGATGATCGCTCATGTCGGTGATGCCATAGGTGCCTTCCTTGGCGCTCCAGATCGCGCAGGCAAACGCCCCGGCGTAGGCATCGTGCGTGATGGTGGTCGCAAAGTAGACCGCCCCGATGTTCGTGTGCTGACGAGTTTCGGAGTCATTCCAGTTGCCGTCCAAGTTGTATTCGTCGAGGAGGATAGGGATGGTGCGGCCCTGCCCGTATCGCTTGATCGAGTCGCGCGTGTTGGTGACGTCGCGATCCATAGCGCCGGCCTTGACCATCCAAGCGTCATTGGACTCGGTCGGGCCGCTGCTGTAGTAGGAGTGGTACGCGATGAAGTCAACATTCCCGGCGCACTGCCGCAGGAGCGGCTGAATGACGCCGCTCTGGTTCGGCCACTCCAAGGCCGGGCCGACTTTGATATGGGAGTCCTGATGCTTCATCGCCAGGGCGCACTGGTTGTAGACGGTGCAGGCCTGTGTCCAGTTGCCTTTGTACCTGTCCTCCCACTCGTTCATCGGCTCCCAGTAGAGGACGTGCTCCTTTAGCTGGGTGTTGACGATGGCGACGAGCTGCGCGCAGTAGGCGGCGTAGCCAGGCACGTCCGATACGGTCCCATCACTGTTCCTGAGCCAGCTCGGGGGGGATGGGATGTTCTGGATGATGGTCGCGCCTTGCAAATAAGGTGCATTATACTCCGCCGTAATCGCCTTCACGTTCCACTGGTGCGTCGCTGGACTCGACCAGTCATCCGTCAGGCTGCCGCAGTGGAGGCGATAGAACTTGATGCCAATGGCAGACAGGTTTTTGGCATAGGCGCTGTTCCCCGACCCGTTGGACGGACTCGTACACATCTCGTCATTGGCACTGAAGGTCGCGGGCGTTGTCGTGCCCACGCGCATCTTCCAGTCAACGGACAGGGTGGCCAGGATCGGGGACGTGTTGGACGGGGCTGGTATGGACGGACCAGGCGCTGCCGTGACCTGGGCACAGCACCCAAAAATCAGCAGTGATGCGCTGAGCGCGTTTCCCCGGCGCGGTGACCATCGGAGTGACCCTTGCATTGCAGACTCCTCGTGTCTCTCGCGTCGTCAGAACGGCCGGATAATTTTGAGAGTGATCTTGCCGCGCGTCTTGGGGCTGTTCGGGTCGCCGAAGAGCAGAAACAGGTCGGAGCCGGAGCGGACGTGCTGGCCGAAGGAGAAGTAGAGATTCGTGCCCAGCCCGGTTCCCTGGTCATCCCCGGCCTGGCTGACGATGCGGACGCCCAGGCTGCGCTCGGCGCTCAGGAGGTAGTTGCCGGTCAGGATCGTCTGCGTCGAATGCGTGCTGCCCAGGCGCAGGCGGCTGTAGTTGAGCTGGAGTGAGAAGGGGCGTGAGACGAGGACGCCCTGCGTGAAGGTCAGGAAGTTATACGGCTGGCTGGCCTGCCGGCCCACCGTGTCCCCGATGCTGCCGCGCTGGTAGAGGGTGCGCTTGCCCCAGCCGAACTGGAGCTGGTTGGCGTGGTCGCGGAAGTCGTTTCGCTGGGACTGGTCCCCGTTCAGGTCCACGCTGAGGCCGTCCCGCGTTTCGAGGTAGAGGTTGGCGTTGATGTCCTTCTGGAAGAAGCCGCCCGTATGATGCTGGTAGGTGTTGCCGGAGACGTTCACGTCGTAGAGCCGCAGGCGCCCCTTGTCGAACTGGTTGTACTGCTCCACGTTCACGGAGTTGCCCTTCAGATTCACGTCCGGCACGAAGCCCAGGTTGCTGACGAAACTCGGGCCGAGGTCCTGGTAGTCGGTGCTGAATGTTGGATGGCCCGGCACGGCACTGGTGCTGAAGCTGAAATAGTCTTTGCTGTCTGCACGTCGTCCTCCCTGCCAGCTTGGCGTGTGGTTAGCGACGAGGCTCCACTGGTTCTGCCCGACGCGCCATCCGTACTGGCCTTCGAGTTTGGCGACCTGGTTGGAGGGCTGACCCGGCACGATATCCGAGACGAATTGGAGGGTCGCCCGGCTGAAGAGGCCGAGGTCGTGGTTCAGGTTGAGAACGGCGGCATTCTCGGCGCTTGGGCCGCGCGTATCAGTCGCGAGCAGGCCCAGGGATGTGTCGCCCTCCTTGCCAGCGATTTTCAGGCCGCCGTCGAGGATGCCGATGCGGCGCGAGTAGAAGAGGTCGCGGTAGGGTAGGAACCCCGACCCCTCGGCGAAGAACGGGCGGCGATCGGTCAGCAGCTTCTCGGTGTAGGAGAAGTTGATGCCCGTCACGTCCTGCTCGATGGTCTGGAAGTCCGGCTTGATCGTTGCGACGCCGGTCAGGGTCGTGGACAGCGGGTACTTGATGTCGAGCCCCACGCGCCCTGAGTTGCCCGTGCCGCCTGAAAACAAGGTGTAAGGCAGGAAGATGGGGCGCGGCGCGAGGAACGACGGGTGGATGCCGGTGAACTCATGGATATAGAGCGACTCATTGTTGCTGCCGTCCGGTGGCAGGTAAGGCCAGTTCTCGACCGATGACTCGCGCGCGAGCTTGCGCCATAGGTTCAGACCGAAGGCGGTGGACCCTTTCGGGTAGCGCAGGAGGGCGAACGGGATGGACATCTCCGCCGTCCAGCCGTCCCGCGTGCGACGGGTGGCCGCCTTCCAGTCGCCGGCCCAGGTGATGTTGTCGGCGGTGCCACCCTCGAAATTCTCCGCCTGAGTCCCGCGCGCCGTGACGCTGAAGGTGGAGTATCCGTGGTGGTTGTTCTGGCTGTCAACATCTACGGAGACGAAGTCATCCTCACCGATTCTGCCGTCGCGCTGGACCTGGCTGGCGTGGATCGTCTCGGGGCGGCTATCCAAGCAGTGGAAGGCGACGTACAGGTGGGTGGCATCCGCACAGATCCAGGCTTCGGTCTGGTCGCTGGGCTGGATCGGGGCCGTGCCGCCCAGGCGGTAAAAGCCGCTGGCCCGCGTCGCCGTCTTCCAGCAGGCATCGTCCAGCCCACCGTCGATCTTCGGGGGCGTGGTACAGACCGCGATAGGAATCGTCTGCCGCACCCAGGCGGCAGGCGTCGCAGGGCTGGGAATGGTGGGTGCCAGTACGGCGCTCCCGGCGTCATTAGCGACAGAGGGCTGAACGACGGTCGGCGGCGTTGGAACCACCTGCGGCCCGGAACCGCCACCATATGGCGGCGTGCCGCTGACAGGGGTAGATGCACCGGGCGGCGTGGAGACAACCCCAGATCCCGGCGCGGGGGCGACCTGGGCCGCAGCGGTCAAGGAAAGCAGGAGTAGGAGGAAACCGGCAAGGGTGGTAGCAGCGTTGCACATACTCTTATAGGATAACATAAAAGTGGACTATTTCAGGCGTCAAGCACAGTAATTTTCGGGGGGAACAGATCCCGGCAAGAGGGGCAGGAGGTCCCGGCACTGGAAGTGCCGGTCCGCTGTTGAGTGAAAACCCCTCCGGGGTTGAAGCGGGGAGTGTGGACGGGGCGAATAGTGGCACGTCCTCAGTCGCGGAGCGACTTTCATTCCAGAGCAGGTCGGTACTTCC
>JANLUQ010000639.1:0-1971 GCA_031363565.1 Armatimonadota bacterium
CCCGCCGTAAGCGACCCGCCGTAAGCGACCCGCCGTAAGCGACCCGCCGTAAGCGACCCGCCGTAAGCGACCCGCCGTAAACGGCAGGTCTGGGGGGCGGGACGCCAAACCCCCGGCGGGGGGGAGAGAAAGACATCTCCAGCGGTCGCCGACCGGTTGGCCGCAGGCCCCCCAGACCTGCCGTTTACGGAGCAACTGCACCCGACGGCGGGACGGCGTAACATCAGTCAAGCAATTTGTACGGATCATTAAGAGGAGATACACATGAAACTCAGTGACCTGAAGAACAGCGGCCACGCGCCCTCTTTGTTCAGCGCGTTCCTGCACTTCGACATCTCGTTCATGGTCTGGGTCATTCTGGGCGCGTTGATGCCGTTCATCGCCACCGATCCGGCCCTGACGGGGGCCAACCTTCGGATCACGCCCTCGGCGATGATCACCAAAGCGACGCCCTATACCCTGATCATGAAAGGCCCCGATGCGACTAAGCAGGAGGCCAAGACGGTCAACCACCTGCTGATCAAGCCGGGCATCCCCAAGGACGCGACCCGGAACAGCGTCAAGCCCGCTGAGAAGTACATCCTGGACAGCACCAGCCCCGAAACCATCGCGGCGGGTTTGGCGACGATCAATGCCAAGTCCAAGCTGATCCAGGTGGCCTCGGCCCCGACCGCGCACGGCGTTCCATATGACAACGTCATCCCACTCAAGCCGATGGCCGCGCTGGCGCAGGACGGCAAGGCGTTCCAGCCGCTCGCCAATGGCTACCCGGCCGGGGTCAAGCTGTTCCTGGTCGGCCTGCCCCTGCTGGCGGCAGGCTTCTGGCGCATCTTCCTCGGCGTCCTCGTAGACAGGTTCGCTTCCAAGCGCGTCGGCATCGTTTCCCTAGGCATGACGCTTCTGCCGCTGATCATCGGCTGGAAGTTCGGCGCCGACTACAACTCGCTGGTCTTCATCGCCTTCTTCCTGGGCCTTGCAGGGGCCTCGTTCGCCATCTCGCTGCCGCTGGCCTCGCGCTGGTATCCACCGCATTTGCAGGGTCTGGCGATGGGGATCGCCGGGGCGGGTAACTCGGGGACGATCCTGGCGACCGTCTTCGCGCCCCTGCTGGTGCCATCCTTCGGCTGGCACGGCGTCTTCGGCCTGTTGATGATTCCGGTTGTCATCACATTAGTGGCCTTCATCGCGCTTGCGAAAGACGCGCCCGGACACAAGCCCGCCACTAAACCAAACGACTATGCCAGCATCCTGAGAACCGGCGACGCGTGGGCCTTTTGCCTGCTGTACTTCGTGACATTCGGCGGCTTCGTGGGCATGTCGTCCTTCATCAACACGTTCTTCGTGGACCAGTATGACTACCCAAAGGTCGCCGTTGGCCTGTTCACCTGGCCATTCATCGTCTCCGGCTCATTCCTGCGGCCCCTCGGCGGAGCGCTGGCCGATAAGATCGGCGGCATCCGAATGCTGTCCGTCCTCTACAGCGTCGGGATCGTCGCCGCGCTGCTGATCGGTTTCGTGATCACGAACAAGGCGATCACCTTCCCACTCCTGTTCGTCCTGATGGGCGCGATGGGCATGGGCAACGGCTCGGTCTTCCAGCTCATCCCGCAGCGGTTCCGCAAGCAGATCGGCGTGATGACCGGCCTGGTCGGCGCGGCGGGCGGCGTCGGCGGCTATTATCTGGCGCAGGTGATGGGGTCGCTGCACGATGTGTTCCACACCTACGGGGCGGGCTTCTTCGCCTTCGCGGGCATTGCCGCAGTGGCCTTGATCACCCTACGCCTGGTTTCGCCGGGTTGGGAGCGGACATGGCTGGGCGAGGGCGGAGTGGCGAAGGTGACCGAGCCGAAGCGCGAGCGCGTCCTGGTCGGCGCGGAGATGGAGCCGGCATAAGATCCTCTCCCCGTCGCTACGCGCCGACCCTCCCCTCGAAGGGAAGGGGGTGTGGTGAGGGGTAAGATGGTCTTCTTG
>JANLUQ010000428.1:0-3702 GCA_031363565.1 Armatimonadota bacterium
CGAGCAGGCCGAGGACGAGGCGTGGGACTTCCTGCGTCCCGTGCATTTCGCCCAGCAGGAGCAGGTCGCTCCGGGCGGCGAGTTCCAGAAGTTGCGCCTTGACCGGCGGCAGCAGATCGTACGGCAGGATCGGGTCAATCATGTTGTGACCTCTTGATGACAGTGGACAAATCGGAGGCGTTTACTTCTGGCGTTTTTGTTCCGCTTTCAGCCGGGAGCGGACACTGATCTGGTCAATAGCCCATGCCTTCGCCTCGCCGCCGGTCATAACGACAAGGCGGGTATTCGGCGGCCCAATCAGAGGGTTTCTCAGCAGATGTGCCTTGTCATAGGTGACGAAGACCTCGCAGTCGCGTTCTATTGCCGCCGCAAGCACTTTGGCATCCGGCCGGTAGTGGGTGAGGTCAAGGCATTGAAGCACCGTTGCTTCGCTAGGGGGCGGCGTGATGGCGACATTCGCCATCGCCAGGTTTTCGGCCAGCAGGACTTTCACCCGCTCCGAGTCGCCGCCCAAGAGTGCCTGAAGAACGCCCTGCGCTTCCCGCAAAGCGTCCTCGCTCGTGTACAAGTCAATAAGGCTCGCCTCGCCCAGCTTGAACAGGCCGTAGCCCGGCGGCGTGGCGGGGTTCTCGGAGAAGAGCACGGCGACCAGGAGGGCCGCATCTAGGAACAACTTGGGCGGCGACAGGTCGCTCATCGGCTTCCGCTTCCTGACTCCGCTTCCTGACTCTGCTCGCTGCCCGCCTTGATCTGTGTCAGCTTCGCCAGCGCCATTTCCAGAGTCACCCCCTTGGCGCTCAGAATCGCCCGCGCTTCGTCAAAATTTTCATCCATTCGTGTACGCGTGTTGATGGACGGCAGGAGGATAATCGCCTTGTCATCCAGGGAGATGTCGATCTTTGTCCCTTCCGTCAGTTTGCACTCATCGCGGATCGCTTTCGGGATGACTAGAGTACCCCGTTTGCCCATGGTCAGCGTCATAGAACCCTCCTGATTCGTCTGATTTCAGACTTCTGACGATATCATACCCCATGTTCGGCAAAACTGTCACAGGGGCCTAGTCAGGCTTTTGACTATCTGCTTCTTTCTTGTCTTCGTCCTTGTCCGCCGCCGGCACTTCCAGAATGACGGGCGGGAAGTCGCGGAAGCGGAACTGGTAGGTCCCGCCCGTCTTGGGCAGGCGGAAGGTGACGGCCAGAGGGGCGGCGAGGGCGCGGTCGTCCTTGCCGGGGGCGAAGCGGAAGGACCAGCCGGTCCCTTCGGCCAGGGCGGTCTGGCCGAGGACGACGACGGGGAGGCCGACGGGGCGGACGGGGCGACCCGGCGGGGCAGTGCGGGTGAGCGAGAGGTCGGCGGGGATGACAGCCAGCGTCCGGCGCGTCTCGGTAGTATCGCGCAGGGTCAGGGCGACCTCGACGTGGCGGCGGCCCTCATCGTCCCGCCCGGCATAGGTCTCCAAGGTCGCCCCGGTCATAGTCAACTCCCAGCCGTCGTGAACGATCTTGTCACCGGCCCGGTAGAAGGTCTTCTGTCCCACGCCGAGCAGATGCTTGTCGAACCAGGCCAGGCAGCGGCGCAGCTCGTCTAATCGGTGCTGCGGCTCGCCCAGCCCGTGGCCCTCGCGCGGGTAGTGGACGTATTCGACGGTTTTGCCCAGCAGGCGGAGGGCCTGGTACATCTCCTGAGAGTTGGCGATGAAGGTGTTCGGGTCGCCCTCACCGTGCAGGATCAAGACGGGCGTATTGATGTCTTGGAGGTAGGTGGAAGGCGAGCGTTCGGCATACAACTCGGGCTTTTCCCAGGGGTAGCCGCCGAGATATTCGGTCTCCCAGCGCGGAGCCTGGGAATTCGAAAAATCGGTGACGAGGGAGAAAATGCCGAACTGGGACACGGCGGCCTGGAAGCGGTTCGTCCGACTGATGAGCCAGTTAACAAGGTAGCCGCCGTAGGAGGACCCGATAACGGCCACTTTCGACCCGTCAGCGACGCCTTCTTTGATAGCCTGATCAATGCCTGCCAGCACATCCTCGGCGTCCCCACCGCCCAAGTCCTGACGGTTGGCGGTGCTGAAGGCATTGCCGTAGCCCTCGCTGCCCCGGTAGTTGGGGGACAGGACGGCGTAGCCCTCAGCGGCCCAGATCTGGGAGGCGGTGTAGGGCGAGAGGGCCTGGACAGTCCGCCCGTGCGGCCCGCCATGCAGGGAGACGACGAGCGGGCATTTCGTGCCTTCCTCATAGTCCGGCGGCAGGGTCAGCAGCCCCTCGATAGTCAGCCCGTCGGGGCCTTCCCATGTTACCAGGTCGGTCGGAGCGATGACGTGGCCGTCCGCCCAGTCACCGTTGAGGTCGGTCAGGGCCTCGGAGTCTTTGGCACCCGGCGCGAGCCAGAGCAGCTCGGGCACATCAGCCGCGCCGCTGGCAACCAAGGCCAGGCCGCCGTTCGGTGCGACGTGGTAGTCGTGGAGGTGCTGGTCATCGTCCGTGACCTGCTCCCATTGCCCGCCGTCCTGGGCCGGGTCCATTCGGAAGACGACGGTCATCGTGCCGACGGCGGCCAGGGCGTAGATGCGGCCCATGCCGTCGGTCCAGACGCCGTGCCAGCCGGTCAGGTCGTGCGGGAAGTCTTGAGTCAGGTTGACGGATTCCCCGCCTTCAAATGGTGCAGCGTACAGGTTCGGCTGGGAATAAGAAAGATCGGGATCGAGTGGGGCGATGTAAAGTATTCGGTCCCCAGCCTTGGTCCAGACCGGGTGGAACTTGCCGCCCGGCCCGTCGGCGACCGGACGCGCCACGCCACCGGCGATGTCCACGACCCAAACGTCGCTCTTGTGGTAGTCGTTGACCTCGCCGGTGTAGTTTGTCGTAAAGGCAACGGATTTGCCGTCGGGCGCGGCAGCGATCTCGCCGACGCCGTAGTCGCCGGCATGGACCAGCTTGGGCTTCTTCTTGTCCCGGTCTATGCGCCAGATCTGCTGCCGGAACTTTTCGAACCGCTCCACGACGGCGTCGTCCTTGCGCTCCTGCCGATCGTCGTACTCGGTCTGCAAAGGTTTGGGGCGTGGTTCCTGGGCCAGATAGATGATGCCGGACGAGTCCGGCAGCCAGTCATAGTCCCCCACCCCTTCGGGCGCGTCGGTTAGCTTCTCGGACTCGCCGCCCCCACCGTCCATCGGCAGCAGCCAGACCTGGACCTTGGGGTCGTCTTCGTCATAGTCATCGCCCGCATCCTCGTCCTCGCGGCTGGTCAGGAAGGCCAGCCACTTGCCGTCGGGGGACCAGCGCGGGTCGGTCTCGCTGTCCCGGCCGCGCGTCACCTGCCGGGGTTCTGCTTCGTCCCCAACTCGGGCGACGTACAAATGCTGCACGACGCTGTTGTCTTCCCAATCCGTCTCGCTGACGCCGTAGGCGATGCGGAGGCTGTCCGGCGCGGCCTGTACGTCCCCCGGCATCTTCAGTTCCAGCAGTGCGCGCGGGGTGATCTTCTGCTTCCGTCGTTTTGCCATAGAAGGAGATTGTACCCGATCCTCTCCCCGTCGCTGCGCGCCTACCCTCCCCTCGGAGGGATCTGATCCTCTCCCCGCGACAAGTCGCGACCCTCCCCTCGGAGGGAAGGGGGTGTGAAAGGGGGTTAATTGGTGTTTTGGGGGGCCTGCCGTGACTGGAAGGCTTTCATCAAGATAAGTCTCACCCCCTTTCACACACC
>JANLUQ010000661.1:0-16809 GCA_031363565.1 Armatimonadota bacterium
GGATTGTCAAGGCGCAATATATTCGCGCAATAAGCAGATGTCGTAGCGCAATAATGCGATGGCACTATATCTTGTGAGACCGCATCTTGCAGAACATTTCAGAAGTCGTTCTTGTGAGATGTATCGGTTTACCTCTGCTCATGCTCACCCATATACTAGGGATTGAGTGAACATGAGCATGAGTGCCATGCGCTCATGTGTCACCCGTCTGCTCACGCGCTCACCTGAGCATGAGCAGACGGTTTCGGTCTGTCAGGCGAACGGGTCGGGCAGGCAGTACCCGCCGCCGGTCGCCCGAAGCAGGCCCCCGTCCTTCTCCATGTCCTCCCTCGCCCGCCGCGCCGTCGCCTCCGAGTAGCCCCGCTGGACCATCGCCGCCATCAGCTCCGTATGGCTGGCGTGGCCGCTTGGCAGTGCCTCCAGATGCTCCCTAAGGGCGACCCGGCAGAGTGTTCGCTTGCCGGCGACTTCCCCAGGCGCTTCAAGCAGCACCCCGCCTTCCACCCGCTCGAACTGGTCCTCCCCGTCCCGCTTCAGGAACAGTGGCGGGACGCTCAGGCCCAGCAGCCGGTTCTTGGTCACGCGCAGGCCGATCACGCCCTCGGGGTCGGTCACCTCCCCCTTATGCATGGTGAGGCTCAGGTTCACGTCGCCCGCGTCTTCCTGGGCGCCTGCGCCGCGCGCACTGCCGTTGCCGTTCTTGGAAGGGTGGCCGAGGGTCAGGGAGGCGACCCCGGCCGCCTTGAGCGCGTCCAGTGTCGGGATGACGCGGTTGTAGACTTCGGCGTTGTCGTTCTCGTCGCGGACGGAGAAGCAGCGGCGGGCGGTGTCGAAGATCACCAGTTGGATGGCGTGGTCCCGCACATAGGCCAGCAGCTCGTCCATCTCGTCGGGCAGCTTGACCGCTTCGCGCAGGAACGTCAGCCAGCCCCGAACGCGCGGGTGGGTCCCGTAGAGCCGTTCGATCTTGAAGGCCCGGCCCACGTCCCCGCTCTCCATGTCCGCGTACAGAACGCGCGTCTGCTCACACTCGAAGCCCCAGAGCGGCTTGCCTTCGGCCAGGGCACAGGCGATGTTGAATAGCAGGGTAGACTTGCCAAGGCCGGTCTGCCCGGTCAGCCAGTGGGCCATGCCGTGCAGGAGGTAGGGGCCGAACAGGTACGGGAGGTCGCCGGGCGCTTCTACGTCGGCGAGGTCGATCATGCGGTCCGCGAGGGGCTTGCGCCGGGCGGGCAGGTGGGGAAAGGCCACGAGCGCCTCGGAAGGCGACGGGCCGGGTTCCTGCCGCAAGTGGAGGGCAGTGGGCATCGGCAGGGCATCGCCGAAGCCCTGTTGAGCCAGGGCGCGGGCGGCCTCGCGGAAGTCGCCGCCGTGGTCGAGCAGGGCAAGGACGGCGAACGGGCGGTAGGACTTCTGCGGCTCGAACGGGGCGGCATTGCAGGAGAAGACGTGGAACAGGCCGTGGCCGGCGTAGTTGCCGGTCGCCGACAGGCCGGGGCCGGACTTGCCGGGCCGCTGCCAGAAGGTCTTTTCACCGCCCCCACCGAGCCGCTGCCAGCCGTGGCGCTCCAGCAGGGCCTCGTAGTCCCCGCGCGCGTTGTAATCGTCGCCGGGCCGCAGACCGTCGCTGGGAAGTCGCTTCGGGCAGGGTCCTTCCACAATCAGGCGCGGGTCGGCGTATTGGTTGAAAAGGCAGGCTGTGTTCCGCAGGGAAGCACGCTCGTCAGCAGACAGAACGGGGAGCGTGGCCGGCCCGCCGCGCCGGAACAGGTACGGACGGCAGGCCAGGTGGCAGGCGGGGGCAGAGCCGGGGGCGAGGGTGTAGCCGCCTTCGGCCCGCGTTTCGATGAGGGTCTTACGGGCGGAGGTCTCCGCCAGCTTGGCATTGCCGCCGGCGGGGTCGGTGCAGCGGTAGAGCAGGTGGTGACCACCGGAAGGGGTCTCGACCAGCGGGACGCGGTCCAGCAGGCCGCCGAACCCCTGCTGGCGGCAGAGGTCGGCGAAGGCGTCGTACAGGCCGGGCAGGTCGAAGTCCAGGGCCTCGGAGTGGCCGGAAACCGCGCCATGGACCAGGCCGATGCCGCGCGGCGCTCCGCTGTGAAACCACTGGCAGAGGTGGCTTTCAGTGGGCGGGACTTGCTGGAAGGCTTTCCACTGGTGCAGATCGGGTGCCTTGGTGCCGTCGGCCTTGATCGGGATGAGGCTCCACCCGGCGGCGAGGTAGGAGCGGGCGGCGGTCAGGAGTGGGTTTTCTGTCATTGGTGTCTTCCCTGAGTAAGTGGATCGGGCGGTGATCCTGCGACAGAAGAAGGAGGGGGATTAGACACCGCCCCACTTGCGGAAGCGGCCTGCCGGGGAAAGGCGGGCGAGCTGGGCGCGCTGGCGGGCCTGAAGGGCGGCGGCGATGGCGAGGGCTTCGCGGGGGCCGAAGTCAGGGCGGGGTCCGAAGTCGTTGCGGGGTCCGGCGGTCTCGGGGGCCGGTGCAGGTGGTCGTTTCATAGAGAGTACTCCTTGTTGATGTCTATGACAAGAAGCGGGACATTTGACACGAGGACCCTGGGCGGGTATACTCTCGCTGGACTGTCCAATGCACCCGCTGTGTTTGGTCGGAAGAAAGCCTTCGTTGACGCGAGGGCTTTTTTCATGTCTGGGCTGGGCAAGAAGGGCGCGGCCACAAGGAGGGCGCGGCCACATGGAGGGCGCGGCCACAAGGAGGGCGCGGCCACAAGGAGGGCGCGGCAAGCGGCGCCCCTACGGGTTTGTTTTCCGCTCGGCTTCCAGAGCGTCCAGCTTCGCGGCCAGCACCCGCACCCGACGGAAGAAGAGCAGCCAGGGGGACGGGGGTTCCACGGGTTCATTCTGTTTCGGCATGGGCCTCTCCCTTCAAGTTCTCAATCAGCCGATCCACGGCCGAAGCCGGGAAGCGCAGCGCCCCACCGATGCGGACCGGCTGAAGCTCGCCGCGTGCCATGAGTCGGTAGATCGCGGTGCGTGAGAGAGCCAGCCGGGTGGACACTTCCGGCAGTTTCAAGAGTCGTTCGTCGTTCATCACATCCCTTTCCAAAAGACATCCGCGAGCAAGTAAGAACGTCCTTGTGTTTGGCGGTACGTTCTGGTATTATTATAGCGTTGACGTTTTCAGCCAGCAATATATTCAGGCAAAACGGGAAACGGGGACACGATTGAATTCCGACAGAATGATGCAGATCATCCGCAAGGAAATGAACCGGCGTCGGCGCTATGGGGGCGCGGAGGACGTGCCAGCGGTACTATGGGGCAATGCCGAGATTGACCAGGCCTTGACGCGGGCGGCGCGGTGCGCTGAGGAAGAGGGCTTCGACGGCGATTGGGATACGACACCGCTGGGCCTGGAGGAAAGTATAGATGCCCTAGCGGGCCTGCTGCGGCGGGTGTCCGTGCAGACACCTTCGGGGCATTGGCGATTCTCTAAGACAACCCGATTTCAAGACGACATGCTAGGCAAAAAGGCGGGCCAAATTCCTGTTGTCATTCGGAGGGATGTAGGCAGTCAGACACTCAGCGACTATCTTTCCTGGGTGTTGCAGGGGGATGAGGTTGCCGTAGATTTCCGTCGAAAAGTTTGCGGGGACCAGGTACTGACCCAGCGAGAAGCCTGGATATTCCTCACATCGCCGCTGCCCAAAGTGATGCGGTTTGAAGATTACGAAGATTTGGGTCTCTGCCCGGTGCGGACGACTGGCCGCATTTTGTCAAAGGACGGGAAGAGGGATAAAGCTGCCTCAACGGGCGGCGAGGAGTTTTTGCGGCTCTCCTCGTGGGAGGGCGGCATCCACAACTACCGTATCGAGGTCCATCTACCGGGTAGCAACAAAAAAACCACAGTGAGACGCCTGGATTTAGAGCGGAACGACATTGATCTTCTCTATGTTTCTCCCAGGAATCTGTTGGGGCAAGCATACCTACAACACACCAACGCCGAGCTTTCGAGAATAGCCCCTTTGGCTGCACCCTACTTCGACGGCTCAAAGCGCTTTGTGGAGGGCTACTGGGACAGCGTAGCGGCTCATCTGTTAGACTTCGCGAACTGTATGCGCGATTTCTACCGGGTCACGCTTTGGGATATGCTAGAGGCACTGATGACAGGGAGTTTTCCCCCACAGCCCACGGTGACCGCAACCGCCTGGGATTTGGATATGTCGGGGATAGGGGTTTTATATCCCGGCGGCTATTTTGCCGCGCAGGGGCCTGTTTCCCTCACGGTCCAGCCGTGGGTGACGCCCGAGGTGCTGGCGGACGCCTGGCGGGAGCACCGGAAAACCAATCCCTGTTACTCGCCGAGCGAGAAGCAGGCAGGTGCGGTGCAGTTCGTGCTGTCCCACACGCCGCCGGGGGAAGAGTTCGCCTGGGAGCGGTTGGCGCGGCAGTGGCAGGAGGAGCGTGGGGAGTTGATGACGCGGGGGCAGCTTCTCAAGCAGTTCCAGCGGGCGCGGGCGGCGATCCTGCCGGGGTATCGGGATCTTGGGGAGGGATAAGCCCGGCGATTGGTGGTCGCCGGGCTGTTCTTTGTCAGTGGGTGCTGGGGCGCTCGCCTTCTACGCTCCAGGTGCAGAGGCCCGCGTGGACGTGGCAGACCATTCGCAGGAGTTCAATCGAATAGTCCATGAGCGTGGAGTTACAAGTTTCCGAGCCGTCTAAAGATGCGGGCGTCTGAGCGGCCCCAGTGGGCTGACAGACCACGCGGGAGAGGACGCGGCCGATGAGGCCGCGCTTCTCCTGCCTCGACAGGGTGCCGGATGGAGGGGACGCGCTACTTCGTGCCTTGAACATTGCGCCCAGTGTGACCGGTCGCCGGGCATCGAAGCCACGGGGCATCGAGTGTGCTATAATAAAGAATGTCGCCACAATCCGTCGCCTCCCGATCCATCGCTCCCCGCCGCGTCTTTCCCGGCCTGCTCCTGCTGCTCCTGCCGCTGCTGGCCGGCTGCGGGTCGAAAAGCATCAACACACTCAAAGTGCAGGACACGCTGGCCGAAGCCTACCAGCAGGCACAGGTGGGCGAGGACGACAAGAAGGCCCGCACATATGCAGACAGCGCCATCGCCCTGGCCCCGAGTGACCCGGCAACCTACTTCGGGGACCTGACTGCCACCCCCCAACTGCTCGGCGTAGAGATCGTGTTTGAGGCCATCGTTGATGACCCCGCTCTGATCGTTTACATGACGCAGGCCGTCCAGAAATTCCCCGACGATTTCCGGGGCTACCTGGCTCTGGGGAACGCCCAGGAGCGGCAGGGCCGCATGGCGGATCGGAAGGCGACGGCGGCGAAACTTGCCGCACTGCTGACCAAAAAGCTCCAAAAGCCGGGCGCGACCGACATCGAAACCTTGACAGCGCTCCAGGCGCAGGCTTATTTCGATGCGGGCGATGCGGCCACTGGCGCGGCCATTTATCAAAAGGCAATTCAGGCCTATCCGACAAACTGGAACCCGCCCAACGGTCTGGCCTACGCCTATGCCGTCACGAACACCCATCTGCCCGAAGCGCTCCCTTTGGCCAAGCAGGGGCTAGCCCTCGCCCAAAAGAGCGGTCAGCCCGGTGACACGCGGGACGAAAGTGTCGCCGCCGCCCAGGACACGCTGGCCTGGGTTCAGTACCGGCAGGGCGACTACAAAAACGCCGAGCAAGGTCTGCTGGATGCGGTCAGCTTCGACCCGCGCCGACCAGAAATGCGTTTCCATCTGGGCAGCGTCTATGCCGCCGAGGGCAAGACCGATGCCGCCCGCGCCGAGTTTGGCCACGCCGTCCTGCTATGCCCCGGCTATGCCGAGGCTGAGACTGCGCTGAAGGCGCTTGACGGGCCGGGTAAAGCCGGCGCGTCTTCCTGATCTTAGAGGCGGAGGACGTGGTGAATTGCGCCCCTGCATCCGAGGGAACCTCAGCGCCCTAAGAGGCGTCGTAACCTGGGAGGCAGTTGTCCCTCCCATGCTTTCTCATGCTGCCCCTCGCGGGGTCGGCACATTTCACCGGAAGACCGCATAATAAACTCACCATGAAAGTCCCCACCCTCCTGACCCTTGCCGCTCTCGCCCTCGGCCTCACATCGCCCACTCAGGCCGACCCTGCCCTGCATCGGCTGACGGGCCATGTCCCCCGCGCGGCCATCGCCCGCGCCCACCTGCTTGGGCAGGTCGCGCCGCAGGAGAGTATTCCGCTCGCCCTGACCCTGCCCCTGCGCGACCAAGCCGGACTAGACACCCTGCTGCACCGGCTCTACACGCCGGGCGACCCGATGCAGGGCCGGTTCCTGACGCCGGACGAGTTCACGCAGCGGTTTGGGCCGACGGAGCAGGACTACGCCGCCGTCGCCGACTTCGCCCGCCGCAGCGGGCTGACCGTGACGGGCACCCACCCGAACCGGCTGCTTCTCGATGTCTCCGGCCCGGCCGCCACCGTTGAGCGCGCCCTGGGTGTTCGCCTCGGACGGTATCGCACTCCGCAGGGGCGGCTCTTCCGCGCGCCCGGCTCGGAGCCGACCATCCCCACCACGCTGGCCGGGCGGCTGGCCGGCATCGTCGGCCTGGACACCCTGGCAGTGCATCGTCCGCACCTGCGCCCCGCCCTGGGGCCGGCGGACGGTCTGGAGCCTGCCGCCGGCAGCGGGCCGCAGGGGGGACTGACCCCCGCCGATGTCCGGAACGCCTACAGCCTCTCGGGCGGCGCGACGGGCGCGGGGCAGACGATCGCGCTGTACGAGCTGGACGGCTACAGACCCACGGACATCGCCATGTACCAAAGCGCCTATGGGCTGCCGGCCACGTCCCTGATCAATATCCTGGTAGACGGCGCTTCCGGGGCGGCGGGGACGAACGCTGATGAGGTCACGCTCGACATCGAGCTGGCCCAGGCCCTTGCCCCGAACATAAGCCACATCCTGGTCTACGAGACGCCCAATGACGGCCAGGACGCGCACTATCTGGACTGCTACAACCGGATCGCGACCGACAACCTCGCCAAGCAAGTCAGCACCTCTTGGGGGTCGCCCGAGGGCCAGAATAGCCAGTCGTTCCTTCAAGGGGAGAACCGGATATTCCAGCAGATGGCCGCGCAGGGCCAGACCATCTTCAGCGCCACCGGCGACAACGGCGCCTATGACGATGCCACTACCCTCAGCGTGGACGACCCCGGCTCCCAGCCCTATGTGACCGGCGTGGGCGGCACGACGCTGACCAGCGGGACCGGCGGCGCCTACGGATCGGAGACGGCCTGGAGCGATCTGACGCCTACCACTCTCAGCCCCCTGGGGTCAGGCGGCGGCGGCGGATTCAGCACGGCCTGGCCGGTCCCCAGCTTCCAGGCCGGGCTGCAAAACGCGCCCACAGGCCGCAGTGTCCCCGATGTCGCCCTGGACGGAGACCCGCAGACCGGCTTCTCCATCTATTCCGGCGGCGGCTGGCATGTCTTCGGCGGCACCAGCGTCGGCGCCCCGCTCTGGGCCGGCCTCTCGGCCCTCGCGAACGGCAAGCGGGCGGCGGCCGGCCTCGGCCCGGTCGGCTTCCTCAACCCGATCCTCTACCAGATCGGGGCGAGCGCCGCTTACGTCGCCGACTTCCACGATGTGACGACCGGCACCAACCTCTACTACCCGGCCCGGACCGGCTATGATAATGCCTCCGGCCTGGGGACATTTATCGGCGACGCCCTGCTGAACACTTTGACGGTAGGGCTGGCGCCCGCCCCAGCGGGGACTGTGGCTGGGACCGTGACGGCCGCAGACACCGGCGCCCCCCTGCCAGGTGTGACCATTTCCGCCATCTCCGCACCCGGCGGCCTCCTGGCCGCGGCGGCGGCCACCACCGGCGCGGACGGCACCTACGCGCTGGCCGTCCCAAGCGGGGTAGCCCTCTCCCTGCATGTGGACGCCTACGCCGCGACAGGGGGCAAGTACGCCGGCGCGCGGGCGACGGCGACAGTGCTGCCGGGCCAGACCCTCATGGTCCCCTTTGCCCTAAATGCCGCCCACACGTTCCCGGCGGGTCTTCAGATGCTTTCCGCGCCCTATGCCTATGCCGCCGGAGATGACCTGGCTGCCCTCTTCGGCCTGACACCGCCGCTGGCAGCGGGCGGGCCACGCTTCGCCGCTTGGTCTCCCACCCTGGGCGGCTACCTCTCCTACCCGACCAGCCCCGTCAATACCCTTTCGGCAGGCCGGGGGTATTGGGCGCGGCTGCCGGCCCCGTCCTACCTCCATTATGACGGCCCCCTGGTCCCGCCAAGCGCGCCCTTCACAATCACCCTCAGCGCGGGCTGGAACCAGATCGGCGACCCGTTCCCCCTGCCCGTACCGCTGCCCATGGTCACGGCGGGCGGCCTTCCCCTGGCAGCGGGCGCACCGGTCTCGCCTACCCTATACCGCTACGACACCGCCACGGGGGCCTATGCCGCGCTCAACTCTGCATCCGACGCGCTCCGGCCCTACACCGGCTACTGGATCTTTGCCTACCAACCCACTGTCCTATCCCTTGCGCCGCCGGGGCGCTGAGGCCACTTTACTCAGGCCGCTTTGCGGCCCTGTGCGATGAAACACGCCGTCCGCCTGAATTCAGGCGGACGGCGTTTGCGTGTCAGCAGGCGGGATGGGGTACACTGGTCTCAATAGTCCGCACGTCAAGACAGCGGAAGACATCGTCCCATTCACGCCTTTGTGACAAGGAGTATCCCCCAATGAGCCAGCAAGAGTTTCCCCCGTTGTCGGAAGAACAGGTCGCGCATTTTCTCAGGCACGGCCATCTCGTCATCCATGACTGTTTCCCCCGCGCGTTTGCCGAGGACTGGACGGCTAATGCCTTCCGCCGCCTGGAATATGACCCCAAAGACCCCGCCACCTGGCAGCAGGAGATCGTCCACATGCCCGCCTCCCAGCGTGTGCCCATGCCCGAGATCGCCCCGAAGGCGTGGCAGGCCGCCTGCGCGCTGCTGGGCGGCGAAGAGCGTGTCAGCCCCTGCACCTGGGGCGACAGCATGATCGTCAACCTGCGTAAAGGCGCAGACCAGCCCTGGTCGCCGCCTTCGGCCTCGGTCGGCGGCTGGCATAAGGACGGCGACTTCTTCCGTCATTTTCTGGACAGTCCTGAACAGGGACTCCTCACGATCGTGATCTGGTCCGACATTGAGCCGCAGGGCGGCGGCACCTTCGCCGCCGGTGACTCGGTCGCGCCGGTCGCCCGCCTGCTGGCGGCCCACCCCGAGGGCGTTCTCCCGTCGGGCGCGCCCGAAGTCTCCTTCGGCTCCCTGATCAACCAGTGCTCGGACTTCGTCGAGCTGACCGGGCGGATCGGCGACGTTGTTTTGATCCACCCGTTTTTGCTGCACGCCTCCAGCCAAAACCATTCGGGGAAGGCGCGCTTCATCACGAACCCGCCGATCTCCCTCCGAGAGCCGATGCAGTTTAACCGCGAGGACCCCGCCGCCATCTCGCCCGTCGAGCGCGCCGTTTTGCAGGGGCTGGGCGTGGATCGCCTGGACTTCCAGCCGGCCGCGCCCCGCGAGCGGATCGTCTCCGAGGGCATGAAGCGCAAGCAGAAGATGCTGGAAGTAGAGCAGGCGCGGCTCGCCACTGCGGGACATTAAGCGGGACATTAAGCGGGACATTAAGAGGAGCACAAACCGATGGAACAATCAATCAAAGATAAATGGGCCTTAGTGACCGGGTCCAGCCGGGGCGTTGGGCGGCAGATCGCCCTGGGTCTGGCGCAGCAGGGGTGCCACGTCATCCTTCACGGGCGCGAATTGGAACACGTCAAGGAGACGCTTGCCCTGTTGACGGAAGCCGGTGTCAAGACCTACGCCGTCGCGGGCGATCTTGGCACCGCGGAGGGCGTCGCGTCCGTCATCCAGGGCGTGCAGCAGGGGCCGGGGCCGGTGGACATCCTCTACAACAACGCCGCCGTCCAGAATGCCTGGGGGGAGATCTGGGACATCTCGCAGTCGGAGTGGCAGCGGACCTTCCAGGTGAACGTGTTCGCCCTCATCGCCCTGTGCAACGCCTTCGGCCCCGAGATGAAGCGCCGCGGGTGGGGCCGGATCATCAACCTGACATCCGGCATCAAGGACACCCCGCCGCTCGCGCCCTACAGCGTCTCCAAGGCCGCCGTGGACAAGTACACACAGGACCTCGCCGCCGAGCTGAAGGGGAGCGGCGTGCTGGTCAACTGCCTGGACCCCGGCTGGCTCCGCACCGACATGGGCGGCCCGAACGCGATGG
This sequence comes from Armatimonadota bacterium, assembly GCA_031363565.1. Classification (GTDB taxonomy): domain Bacteria; phylum Armatimonadota; class Armatimonadia; order Armatimonadales; family Capsulimonadaceae; genus JANXMY01. The sequence continues at coordinate 10,244 of JANLUQ010000661.1, forward strand.
GCGATGTGGAAAGCGTCCTGCCGGGCGCGCTCAAGCCCGCCCTGCTGCCGAACGACGGCGCGAACGGATGCTTCTTCGCCGCCCAGGCCCCGGAGACTTGGGAAGGGCGGGCGTTCTGATTTCCACGGGGCTGAACCCCCGTGCTTTAATAGTGCAATCCCCCGCCTTCGCGGGCGAGGAGTCTACGAGATTCCTATCCCATGCCCGCGAAGGCGGGGATTTGCTTTACCGAAGCACGGGGGTTCAGCCCCGTGAACAAAGCTCACAGGAACCAACTATGCCGATTGGAATCTTCGACGATCACGCCGACATCGGGACGGTACTCCATCCAGGAGCGGCAGACTACGACGACGCCGCCCAAACATACACAGTCAACGGCAGCGGCGAGAACATGTGGCGGACCGAGGACGCTTTCCACTACATCTGGAAAGAGGTGCGCGGCGATGTCGCACTGACTGCCGATATCGCATTCCCCCAGCCCGGCAAAGACCCGCACCGGAAGGCCTGCCTGGTAATCCGCCAGAGCCTCGGCGCCGGGGCGGCCTACGCGGACGCCGCGCTGCACGGCGATGGGCTAACCTCACTCCAGTTCCGTCACGAGGCGAGCGGCATCACACAGGAGGTCCAGGCGAACGTCTCCGCGCCCGCCCGGCTCCGCCTGGAGAAGCGCGGCGCGTATGTACGGCTGTTCTTCGGGGAGGCGGGAGGCGAACTGCGTTTCTCCGGGGCCGCCACGCCGCTCGCCCTGACAGAACCGTTCTACATCGGCCTGGCCGTCTGCTCGCATGACAAGGATGTGACCGAGACGGCCCGCTTCTCGAACGTCGTCCTGGACACCGAACTGCCGGATGGGCCGACCACGCTTTACAGCACCCTGGAAACTCAGGCCATCGCCTCGACCGACCGCCGGGTGTGTCTGACAACGCCTACCCACATCGAGGCGCCTAACTGGCTCCCGGATGGCAGCGCCCTAGTCGTCAACAGCGGCGGGCGAATGTACCGCGTTCCCACCGCCGGTGGGGCTTTGGAGCCAATTGATACCGGCTTCGCCGTCCGGTGCAACAACGACCACGGCCTCTCGCCAGACGGGACCCGGCTCGTCATCAGCGACCAGTCGCAGGAGTCGGGCCAGTCGCTCATCTACACCCTCCCCATCGGGGGCGGGACTCCCGAGCGCGTCACGCCCTCCGGCCCTTCCTATTGGCACGGCTGGTCGCCCGACGGCAAGACGCTGGCGTTCTGCGGCCAGCGTGACGGCAAGTTCGGCATCTTCACCATCCCTACCGAGGGGGGCGCGGAGACCCGGCTGACTACTGCTGAGGGCCTAGACGACGGCCCCGAGTATTCGCCCGACGGCCGCCACATCTACTTCAATTCCGACCGCACCGGCCGGATGCAGATCTGGCGCATGGCCCCGGACGGCGGGGCCTTGGAGCAGGTCACCTCAGACGAATGCAATAACTGGTTCGCCCACCCCTCCCCCGACGGCAAGCATCTGGTGCTCCTATCCTACGCGGGCGACGTAAGCGGCCACCCGCCCAACAAAGACGTCACCCTGCGCCTGCTGCCGCTCGACGATAAAGGGCATTTCAAGACCGAGAACATCCAGGTCCTGGCGCGGCTCTTCGGCGGCCAAGGGACGATCAATGTCCCCTGCTGGTCGGCGGATAGCCAGAAGATCGCCTTCGTGACCTACCAGTTCGTTTGACATACAGTCAGGGCGTAGCACCTGTAAAAGCCATCGCCCGTTAGGGCGTGTGGAGTAATCACATCAGAATAGGCCATGCCATGAATGGCATGGTTCTACGGGCAAGGACATTTATGCAACGAGGCCAAATAGGACTTAGGGAAAGACGAATGCCAAAGACTTCGCAGAAGAACGATCTGAGCAGGCCGCACTTCCGGGCCACTCCCTCCCGCCAGGCCGCATCCGTGGCCGCGCTGCTGGCCGCCGGCGCGCTCCTGACGCTGACGCCGCCTCTGGCGCGGCCCGCCCGCGCCGCCGATGCTCCCGCCGTGGTCGCCGCGGCCCTGCCTACCGGCCTGATCCGGCTGAACACGCTGGGCTACCTGCCCGCGCACGACAAGAAGGCCACAGTCGCCGCCGCCGCCGCCGAGTTCCGCGTGGTGCGTGACGCCGACGGGATGGTCGCCCTGCGGGGCCGCACTGCCGGCCCGGTCCACGATGCCGACACCCAAGAAGATGTTTATCTGGCCGACTTCTCCGCCCTGCGGACGTCCGGCGTCTACCACCTGGAAGCGGAAGGCGCGGGCCGGTCGCCCTCCTTCCGCATCGCGCCCGATGTCTACAATGATGCCTACCGGACAATGATGCAGGGGATGTATCTGTGGCGGTGCGGCACGGCGGTCAAGGCGACCTACAACGGCGTCACCTACTCGCACGAGGCGTGCCACCTCGACGACGCTTATCTGGACTATATCGGCGGCGGCCATACCCGCGCTCCGTCAACGCGCGGCTGGCACGATGCGGGGGACTACAACAAGTACACCGTCAACGGCGCATTCGCGGCGGGCGTCCTGCTGCTGGCCTGGGAGCAGAACGCGTCCCGCCTGCGCGCGGTGCGCCTCCCGCATCCCAGCACCGCGCCCGGCACGCCCGACCTGCTCGGTGAGGTCCGGTGGGAACTAGACTGGCTCCTGACCATGCAGGCCGCCGACGGCTCCGTCTACCAAAAGGTCAGCACCGTCAACTTTGGCCCGGCGGGGCCGCCGGAGACCGAGAAGACGCCCCGTTACTTCGTTCCCTGGGGCAGCCCTGCCACCGCCGACTTCGTGGCCGTGACCGCGCAGGCCGCCCGCGTTCTGCGCCCCTATGACGCCGCCTATGCCGACCGCTGCCTGGCCGCTGCGCGCCGCTCTTATGCCTTCCTCCAGGCCAATCCCGCCGACCACGCCCCCGACCAGGCCGCCTTCCATACGGGCGGCTACGGCACGCAGGACAGCGACGAGCGCCTATGGGCCGCCGCCGAGTTATGGGAGACGACGGGTGACCGGGCTGCCCTGACCGACTTCGAGGCGCGCGCCCGCGCCATTCCGGACGCTCATAAGATCGCCGCCGACTGGGGCTGGGGGGATGTAAGCAACCTGGGCATGCTCACCTACTTGTTCTCGCCTCGGCCCGGACGGGACCCCGCCCTGGTGGCCGGCATCCGGGCCGCCGTGCTGGCGACGGCGGACGGCATCGTTCGCACCGGCGGCGCGGGCGGCTACGGCCGCCCGCTGGCCGCCTACTACTGGGGCGATAACGGTGGCGTTGCCCTGACCGGGGCCGTACTTCAGGCGGCCAATCGTCTGTCGCCCAAGCCCGCCTACACCGAGACGGCCCTGGACGCCGTCTCGCACCTGTTCGGGCGCAACTACTACGGCCGGTCCTTCGTCACCGGCCTAGGCGCGGACCCGCCGCGGCACCCACCCGACCGGCGCTCGGGCCTGAGCGCGGACTCGCCCGCGCCCGGCGTCCCGACATGGCCGGGCTACCTCGTCGGCGGCGCCTGGCCCGGCCCGCGCGACTGGGTGGACGTTGCCGGACGCTACCAGGTCAACGAGATCGCCATCAACTGGAACGTTGCCCTGATTTACACCCTGTCCGGGTTCGTGGAGTCCCCGGCGGCATCACGCCCCGCGACGCCCAAGCCGAAGGCGGCAGGCAAAGGGCGAAAAGCCTGATAGCGTGCGGCAAGAAAAAAGGGCGCGATAAATCGCGCCCTTATCCCGTTTCTTTTCACACTCAGCGGCCTACTTCCCGACCTCTAGGATCGTGAACGAACCCGGCAGCATCGGGGCACGGTTGTACCGGCGGCCCTCCGTCGGGGCGGGCGCGTCCGCCGGGGGCGGGCCGTATTGGGCGGCGATGAGCAGGATGTTCCCCGTCTTGCCGTCTAGCGTCAGCGTCTTCGCGCCGGGCATGGTCGTGACCGTCTGCTCCACCACGAAGGTCGTCGGCGTGCTTTCCTTGATCACCGTCAGCGTCCCGTCACGCTGGGAGCTGAAGGCCTCGTTCGTCTTAGGATTGAAGGCCGCCCCGTCGCAGCCCTTGCCGATCGGCAGATCGCCTAGGTACTTGCCGTCGTTGGCGTCCAGCATCACCATCACCGATGGGTTCCGGCAGGCGACGAACAGGACATGGTTCTTCACGTCGAGCGCCAGGCCGGCGTCACCGCCGCCCTTGCCGTTCAGCGAGTAGGTCGTGGTCATCTTCATGGTCTTGACATCTATGACGGCGACGCTGTCCTTATCCTCAATGTCCACATAGAGGTGGCCCTTGCCGTCTGCGGCGGCCTGCTCGGGCGCCCCGCCGATGTCAATCGTGCCCAGGACGGAGCCGTCGGCATCATCCAGCACGGTGATATTGGGCGCGCCGTGGCTGAGGACATAAGTGCGGTGGTTGAAGGCGTCATTCAGGATGCCGTCCGGCCCGCCGTCCACCGGGATGGTCTTGACCAGGGCCAGCGTCTTGGTGTCCCACATCGCGACCGGCTTGCTGGAGGCAAACCCGTGGTGGGTCTGCGTGTCCGAGGCTGCGCCGTGCGCGCCGATCTGCCCGATCTCGCCGGCGGGGGCCAGCGTGTCCAGGTTATACACCGCGACACGCGGCGCGGGGCCGTTGCGCGCGACATACAGCTTGCGGCCGTCGGAGTCCGCGTAGACATAGTCGAACCCGCCCTCGCCGCCGACCTTGGCGGTCTTCAGCACATGGTACGGGCCAAGGGCCATCGTCGGTATCGCTAACATCGGCATCGCTAACAGAGGGGGAGCCGGGGGCGGCGGGGCCTGCTGGGCCGGGGCGCCGGCCGCCAGCATCGCAAGGCCGGCGCTCACGAATGGGAGAAATCGCTGCATGGGTAACACCTCTTCTCGTATTGGTCTGATGGCAGTGATTATACCCCGCAATCCCACGGGGAACAAAACGGCAGTGTTCCCACGTTAGGAGTATTGCTACCAGAGCTAGAAAAACGTGAGGTGAGACATGATCTACGCCAACCCGAATACCGAGGGCAGCCGCGTTGCCTTCAAGTCCCGCTATGATAACTTCATCGGCGGAGAGTTCGTCCCGCCCATTGACGGGCGGTACTTCGAGAACCCCTCCCCAATCAACGGCAAGACCTTCTGCGAGGTCGCGCGCTCCTCGTCCAAAGACATCGAGCTTGCCCTGGACGCTGCCCACAAGGCCAAAGACGCCTGGGGCCGGACATCGCAGGGCGAACGGGCCAACATCCTGAACAAGATCGCCGACCGCATGGAGGCCAACCTGGAAATGCTGGCCGTCGCCGAGACCTGGGAAAACGGCAAGCCGGTCCGCGAGACTCTGGCCGCCGATATCCCGCTCGCCATTGATCACTTCCGCTACTTCGCCGGCTGCATCCGCGCTCAGGAAGGCACCGCCTCCCCGATTGACGACAACACCATCGCCTACCACTTTCACGAGCCGCTCGGCGTCGTCGGCCAGATCATTCCCTGGAACTTTCCACTCCTGATGGCGACCTGGAAGCTCGCGCCTGCCCTTGCGGCGGGGAACTGCGTGGTCATCAAGCCCGCCGAACAGACCCCCGCCACCCTGCTGGTCCTGATGGAGCTGATCGGCGACCTGTTGCCCCCCGGCGTCCTGAACGTCGTCAACGGCTTCGGCGTCGAGGCCGGCAAGCCGCTGGCCTCCAACCCCCGCATCGCCAAGATCGCCTTTACCGGCGAGACCACAACGGGCCGCCTGATCATGCAGTACGCCGCCGAGAACATCATCCCGGTCACCCTGGAGCTTGGCGGCAAGTCGCCCAATGTCTTCTTCGCGGACACCCTGGCGAAGCAGGACGATTTCGCCTCGAAGTGTCTGGAAGGCTTCAACATGTTCGCGCTCAACCAGGGCGAGGTCTGCACCTCCCCGTCGCGCGCTTTAATCCAGTCCTCCATCTATGACGAGTTCCTGCACCACGCTTTAGAGCGCACCCGCTTGATCAAGCAGGGAAACCCACTGGACACGACGACTATGATCGGCGCGCAGGCCTCTAACGACCAGCGCGAGAAGATACTCTCCTACTTCGAGATCGGCAAGCAGGAAGGCGCAAAGGTGCTCATCGGCGGCAAGGAGGCCGAGGTGTCTTCGGATCTCAAGGGCGGCTACTACATCGAGCCGACCGTCTTCGAGGGGACCAACGGCATGCGGATCTTCCAGGAGGAGATCTTCGGCCCGGTGCTCTCGGTCACAAAGTTCCAAGACGAAGCGGATGCCCTGCGGATCGCCAACGAGACTTTGTACGGCCTGGGCGCGGGCGTCTGGACCCGGGATATGAACACCGCTTACCGCATGGGCCGGGGCATCCAGGCCGGACGCGTGTGGACCAACTGCTACCACCTATACCCCGCCCACGCCGCCTTCGGCGGCTACAAGCAGAGCGGGATCGGGCGCGAGAACCACAAGATGATGCTGGACCACTATCAGCAGACCAAGAACATGCTGGTCTCCTACGATCCCAAACCGATGGGGTTCTTCTGATCCTCTCCCGTCACGCGAGCGTGCCACCCTCCCCTCGGAGGGAAGGGTTTTGGGTGAA